>SZPB01000083.1 GCA_030263535.1 Cytophagia bacterium CHB2 | reverse complement strand
AACTCGTGCGCCGTAAGATTGGGGGGCAAAACCACAAAGGTGTTGACATTCGAATTTAAATTGCCCCAGGCTTCCACATCCCAACCGGTTTGCGGCAGCGTTTTCCACGAGATGAGCACGGCAAAAGGAAAATCAGTGTGACTGGGAAAATTTTTGACGACGCCGGTTACTTTCAAATCAATTTGATTATCCATCCGGATTGTCCGGCCCAGCGGGTCGGCGTTGGCGAAAAATTTTTTCGCAAACTCCTCCGTAAGCGCAACGCTATTTGGCTCGGCCAGGCTTTGTGGATCGCCGGCAATCCAGGGGAAATCAAAAATCTCAAAAAACTCCGGCTCGACAATGGCTACCCGCTCATCCTCTTGAAAACGCTGCACCGTTCCCTCATCCTGCGTGACGGCAAAGAGGCCGCCATAGTTGCCATAGGCGACGGTAACTTTTTCCAGAGTCGGAAAATCCTGGCGCAAGGCCGCGGCCATCGGTATCGGAGATCCCATCGTTTCACTGATAATGTCGTTGATTTTTTCATCGGTCACGATACGACAAATGCGGTCGAACTTGCCGTGGAAGCGGTCGAAACGCAGCTCGTATTGGATGATAAGAAAAATGAAGAGACAGCACGCCATACCCAGCGCCAGGCCGAACACGTTGATGGCGGTGTAATTTTTTTGGCGGCTGAGCTTGCGCAGCGTGGTGATGAGATAGTTGTTGAGCATAATTTTTCCATTTCGGATTTGGGATTGCGGACAGCAGAGGCTTCATTGTCTAAAGACCGCAATCCGAAATTCACAATCCGCCATCATTCATACCGCAGCGCCTCCACCGGATTCGTCAGCGCGGCTTTGATGGCCTGGTAGCTCACTGTCAGCCACGCGATCAACAGCGCCAACACGCCGGCGAGCACGAAAATAATCGGATTCAAATCCGTGCGATAGGCAAAATCTTGCAGCCATTTGTTCATGGCAAAATAAGCGACCGGCGCGGCGAGAGCGAAGGCGATGGTCACGAGTTTGGTGAAATCTTTCGACAGCAGCAGAATGATTTGTTGCACGGAAGCGCCGAGCACTTTGCGCACACCGATCTCTTTGGTGCGCTGCTCGGCGATGAAGGAGGCCAGCCCAAACAAACCCAGGCAGGCGATAAGAATGGCGAGAATCGTAAAACCACCGAAAATTCTGCCCTGGCGCTCCTCGTTTCGGAAGAGGCGGCCAAAATCTTCGTCCAGGAAAAAATAGCGGAAGGGATAACCCGGTTCGAACGCCTGCCACTTATCTTGCAGAAAGGCGATGGTCGACGGAATATTTTCGGGGCGGATACGCGCGACGACATTGGCAAACTCATGCGGCACGATGCTCATCACCAGCGGCTTGATTTCCCGGTGCAGCGATTCGATGTGAAAATCCTTGACCACGCCAATGATGGTGCGAACGTCGCTCTGCTCGGGCGTCGTGCCAATTTCTGTAAGCGTTTTGCCGAGGGCGCTTTCCGGCGTCATGCCCATGAGCCGCGCTGCCGTTTCGTTGATGATGCAGGCTTCCGAGGTGTCGCTGACGAACTCGCGCGCAAAGGCGCGTCCTGCAACCATTTCAATCTCCAGCGTACTCAACAAATCCACGCTTCCCCGAAAAATTTGCAACGGATAAACCACTTCTTCCGGCGCGCCTTCGGGCCGAAAGGCGGTGTCGTTGTCAAGGCGGCCAGGCACGCCGCTCGCCGCCGCAACATCTACGAAACTGGGATTCTGCAATAGCTGCTCACGAAATGATTCATAATTGCGCAAGCCGGTCGCGGTTTCAATCGGCAGCACCACTACTTGTTCTTTGGTGAAGCCGAGGCGTTTGTTGCGCATGTAATCGAGCTGTTTGAAAACCACACCGGTGCCGATGAGCAGAATGATGGAAATCGCAAACTGCAAAACCACCAGCGTGCTGCGCAACCACGGGCTTTTCGCGCCGGCTTTCAAGCTGCCCTTCAACACGGCGATCGGTTGAAAAGAGGAAAGCACCAAAGCAGGATAGACGCCGGCGAGCAAACCTGTAATCAGTGCGACAATGGCGAGGCTCGTTACAAAGCCGGCATTGGCAAAAACGTACACTGGCAATTCCTTGTCCGCAAGACGATTGAACACCGGCAGCAGCAACTCGATGAGCAAGAGCGCAATGAGCAGCGCCAGAAACGCCAACAACACGGATTCGCTGAGAAATTGCTTGACGAGCTGCAAGCGCACGGAGCCGAGCACTTTGCGAATGCCTACTTCTTTAGCGCGATTGGCGGAGCGCGCCGTCGCCAGGTTCATGAAGTTGATGCCCGCGATCAGCAGAATGAAGAGCGCAATCGCGGTAAGAATGTAGAGATAATTGATGTCGCTGGTCGCACCGATTTGATTCTCGACGCGGGAATGGAGATAAATGTCCGGAACGGCTTCGAGAAAATATCCCCACTTGGCGCCGGCGGCGATGGCTTGGTCATAAGATTGTCCGAGCACAGCTTCGATCTGCGGTGCCACGTATTTCCTGACCAGGCCGGGGAATTTGGCTTCGAGTTGGGCGGGTGAAGCGCTTTCTCGCAACAAAACGTAGGTATAATATGAATTGCTAATCCAGCGCGGGTTTTCGCTCTGCGGCCGCGAGTTAAGCGAAACCAGCATATCGAAGCGCACATGCGAGTTGGCCGGCGGATTTTTTAGCACGCCGGTGACTTTGTAATCGGCGCGATTATCGTAGCGTAGCACTTTGCCGAGCGCTGGCTCACTGCCGAAATATTTTTCAGCCATCGCTTCGGTGATAACGATGCTGTTCGGCTCCGCCAGCGCGGTGTTCGCCTCGCCTTGCACGAGCGGAAAGCTGAACATGCTCAAGACCCTGCCATCCGCATAGATCAGGTTGTCTTCATAAAAACGCTTCTCGCCATGACTCACCAACACACGATTCACCGGCCAGAAGCGTCCGGCGTTTTCGACTTCGGGAAGCTCGCGCACCAGCGTCGCGGCCATCGGCGCGGATGTCGTAGCGGATTTGACAAAACGCCCGCCGATGCCCGCGTCCAGCGCGACGCGATAAAGCCGATCAGCATGTTGATGAAAGCGATCGTAGCTCGATTCGTGCTGCACATACAGCATGATGAGCGCGCAGCACGCCATGCCGATCGCCAGGCCGGCAATGTTGATGACCGAATAGCCCTTGTGTTTGCGCAGATTTCTAAAGGCAATTTTGAGATAGTTTTTGAACATAGCATCTCCATTTCGGATTTGGGATTGTAGGCTTCGGATGCCTGACTGGATATTATTCCGCAATCCGAAATCCCCAATCCGCAATCATTCGTACCTCAGTGCCTCCACCGGATTCGCCAGCGCGGCTCTAATCGCTTGCGTACTCACCGTCGCCAGTGCAATCACCACCGCCAATCCGCCAGCAAAAGCAAAAATCCCCCAACCGATTTCGATGCGATACGAAAAATTTTGCAGCCACCTGTTCATCGCGTACCAGCCAATCGGCCACGCCAGCATATTCGCGAGCAACACCAATTTGACAAAATCTTTCGAGAGCAAACTGACAATGCCCGCAAGCGAAGCGCCCAGGACTTTGCGTATGCCGATCTCTTTGGTGCGCTGCTCGGCGACATAAGCCGCAAGGCCAAAGAGGCCAAGACAGGCAATGGCAATGGCGAGCACGGCAAAAACCCCCAGCGTTTGCGTCAAACGTTCTTCGGACAAATAATATTGTTCGAAGGTTTGATCAAGAAACTTGTACTCAAACGGATGCCTCGTCTCAAAACGCGCCCACGTGGCCGCGAGATATTGCAGCGTTTCAGGCAGATCGTTTCCCGCCAGCTTGACGCTGAGATGGTTGAAGCGCCGGTCAGTGATGTACAGCAACACCGGTTCGATTTTTTGATGCACCGAGCGAATGTGAAAATCTTTCACCACGCCAATCACCGTCAACGTCTGCGGGTTATCCGTGCCCAAGGCCAGGCGCTTTCCGATCGGCGTCGCCCAGCCGAGTTGTCTTGCCAGCGTCTCATTGATCAATACCGCAGAAGAATCCGTGGAAAAAGTTGTATTAAAATTGCGGCCGCTGGCAATTTCAAGTCCGAGGGTATTGGCAAAATCGAAATCCACGCCGACGGTGGGAACCGCGAAGCGCGCTGACAGCGGCCGGCCTTCGGGCAAAATGTCAAAGCCCATGGCGCCGATGCCCGGACCACCGCTGGCATAAGCCGCCGAGATGATATTGGGGTGCCGCAACAATTCAGTTTTAAAAGCATGAGCCTGCGTGCGAATGGTCGAGCTTGGGATCGCCAGCATGACGACTTGCTCCCGTTCAAAGCCCAAGTTTTTTGTGCGCATGAAATCGCGCTGCCGATAAACGACAAGCGTGGCGATGATCAAAAAAATCGAAAAGCAAAATTGCGTCACCACCAGCATCTTGCGCGAGCGCACACCCTGCCAGCGGCTTGTATATCCGTTCTTGAGCACAGCAATGGGTTGAAAAGAGGACAAAACAAATGCGGGATAACTGCCCGCGGCCAATCCCACAAACAGCGCCACGCCCAACATGCCGAGCAGGAGCGCCGGATTGACCAGAGGTTCGAACACCAGCGCACGCAGCGTCAAACGGTTGAACGCAGGCAGAAGCAATTCGACCAGAACCGCGGCGAGCATCAACGCAAGCAGCGCGAGCGCAAATGCTTCTCCCAAAAACTGCCAAATGAGTTGGCGCTGTTCAGCGCCCACGGCTTTGCGCAATCCAATCTCCGCGGCGCGGCGCGCCGCCCGCGCCGTGGCCAGATTCATATAGTTGATGCAGGCGATGATCAAAACCAAAACCGCGATGATCGCCAAAACATAAACTGTTTGAATATTGCCGGCATTGCTGTTCATTTGAAATTGCAGCGGAATGTTTGCCGCTTTGAGATGCACGTCCGCCAGAGGCTGCAAATAGGGGAAATACTTATCGGCCCAGCGCGCCATGTATTTTTGCATGAACGCTGGAAATTTTGCTGCAAGCGCCTGCGGTTCAGCCCCGGGCGCGAGCAGCGCATACGTGAAGGCGGTTTGCGTGATCCAACGATTCATCCAACTGAAGCGTTCGGCATATGCCGAGTTGGTTGAAGTCGACCATGAGATCAAAATGTTGAATTGAATATGCGAGCGCATCGGCGGTTTCTTCGCGATGCCGGTCACGGTCAGCGGCATGTCGAACAAACCGACCAACACTTGTCCAATGGGATCAGCCTCGCCGAAAAATTGTTGCGCCGTTTCCTCCGTGATAACCGCCGTCAGCGGCGCGCGCAACACCTGCCGGCGGTCGCCGGCAACCAGTTCAAAATCGAAAATGTCGAAGAAGGTTGAATCGGTAAAGACAACGTGATTGATTTTCAGCTTTTTCTCGCCGTAACTCACCAACATCTCATCCCACCACGGCCGCAGGCGCACGGCACTTTCCACTTCGGGATAATCCTGCACCAGCGCCGGCGCGAAGTTGCCGGGCATCTCTGCGGTGTGTGTCACCTCGCCGCCTTCCTCGTGCACGATTTTATTGATGCGATAAATACGCGCACGCTTGCCGTGAAAATCGTCGAACGCCAGTTCGTTCTGCACATAAAGAAGAATCAGCAGGCAACAGGTGATGCCCGCAGCCAGTCCGAGGACGTTGATCAGCGAATAGCTTTTGTGCTTCAAGGCTTGGCGCAGCGCGATTTTGAGATAATTTCTAAACATGGCTTCTCCATTTCGGATTACGGATTGTGGATTACGGATGTTGAATTGAAGTTTTCAATCCGCAATCATTCATACCGCAGCGCATCCGCCGGATTCGCCAGCGCGGCGCGAATGGCTTGCGCACTCACCGTGAGCAGGGCAATGAGCAACGCCACTCCGCCTGCCAATGCGAAGGTCAACCAGCCAAGCTCGATGCGATACGCAAAGTCCTGCAGCCATTTGTTCATCGCGTACCACGCCACCGGCCACGCGAGCAGATTTGCGATCAGCACGAGTTTAACGAAATCCCTTGAGAGCATTGTAACCACGCCGCTCACCGAAGCGCCGAGCACTTTGCGAATGCCGATTTCTTTCGTACGCCGCTCGATGCTGAACACAGCCATGCCGAATAAGCCGAGGCAGGAAAGTACAATCGCTAGGCCGGCGAACCACGCCGTCATCTGCATGAGTTTTTCCTCGGCGGTGTAAAGCTGGCGGAGATGATCATTGAGAAAAAGATACGTAAACTCGCTTTTGGTGGCGAGCTTTTCCCACGCCGTTTTTAAATGCGCCAACACTTCCGCTTCCTGGCCAGGCTGATAAGCGACGACGAGCTGTTCCGCGTATTCGGAGTATTGAATCACCATGGGCTTGATGGGATGGTGCAAAGAACGGTTGTGCATATCTTTGACCACGCCGATGACCGTCCCTTGCAGCGCCGAATAATTCAGTTCTTTGCCGAGCGGAGGTTCGAGGCCTAGCTCGCGCACCGCGGTTTCATTGAGCAGAATGGAAACGCGTGGAAGCAGGCTAAAGTCGGGTTTTCCATTTCGATAAATGTTCAGCGTATCATTGGGGCTGCTGTAATTGAAATCACGCCCTTCAAGAAGCTGAATTTGAAACGTCTTGAGCAAATCACAATCGGCTTCAACGAACTCGGCTTCAATCATGCCCTCGCCGTGAGGATGGGGCATAATCGTCGATGAAGTGAGGTAGCCTGGCAACCAGCTCGACAGCGTTGCCGCATTGACCGCGGAATGTAAAAGCGCCGCCTGCTTCAAGACTCCCGCCTGCTTTTCCAATCCGGCGGTTTTGACCACCAAAAGATTATCGTGCCGATAGCCCAGATCTTTGGTGCGCGTGTAGCGCAGTTGCTCAAACATCGTTCCGACGCAAACCAACAAAGCGATAGCGACGCCGAATTGCGTAACGACCAAACTTTTGCGGAGCCGCGTCGAAGCCCGCACGCCCGCGCCCTGCCCTTTCAACATGGCGACGGCGTTGATCTTTGAAAAAAAGAGCGCCGGATAAAATCCCGCCACGATGGTGAAAAAAATCAGCACGAACAAATTTCCCCACAAAAAGATCTGATTGCTCAGATAATCGATCTGCAATTCTTTTCCCAACAACCCGCCAAAAGACCGATGCGCCATTTCGACGATCCCCAGCGCCAGCGGCAAAGTGAGCGCGGCGATCAATGCGGTTTCGATCAAAAACTGCAAAATCAATTTTGGCGCGGTTGCGCCGATGATCTTGCGGACGCCGACTTCTTTCAAACGTTGCGTGTAGCGCGCCGTCACCAGCACCATGTAGTTGATGCACGCGATCACCAGTACGAGCAACGCGATGCCGGCAAAGACGTAGAGATCTCGCGCGTTGGTCTGCTCAACATCATCAAAGGGAATGGCGGCGGCAAGATGAATGTCCGTGAGCGGCTGCAGCACGAGTTTTTGTTTGTCGCGCTCGCCGCCGGTGCGTTGCACCAAATCCGGAAGTTTTTGCTCGATGCTCTGCCGGCCAATTTGAGATTTGAGACGAACGTAAGTTTTCATCTCAAACCAATTCCAGGTAATCGTGCCGGTGGCCGGCGCAAACAGGCTAAAGGGAAGCGCGGCGTCGAATTTGAAATGCGCGTTCTTCGGCACGTCTTCCATGAGCGCAGCGACTTTGACTTCGGCTTGCGGGGTCGTTCGAGAATTGACCCGCACCACAAACGATTTGCCCACGGGATTTTCTTCCCCAAAAATTTTGCGGGCGAAGGATTTTGTTAGCACCGCAGAATTGGGTTCGGCCAACGCCTTGGATAAATCGCCTTGAATAGATGAAAAAGTGAAAACTTCAAAGAAAGCCGGATCAGAAAATATAACGCGCGTCTCCGGATACTCTTTGTTTTGATACGCGATAGTCTTGTTCATCAAACGAAATTGGGTCGCGTGCTCGATCTCCGGAAATGATTCAGCCAGCGCGGTGGAGAGAAAGCGCGGCGTGATCGCCTTTAAAGATTTTCCCTCTTCGCCGGTGCTTTCCACCATCAGGCGAAAAACATTTTCAGGCGCACGATGAAAACGATCGTAACTCAGCTCATGCTGGATGTACAATCCAATGAGCGCGCAACAAGCCGCTCCCAGCGCCAGCCCGACAACATTGATCGTCGTGAACAGCCGGTGCCGCAGCAGATTGCGCAGCGCAATTTTCAAATAATTACTGAGCATGAAATGGCCCGAAGTCAATTTATCAAGGAGATTGTTTTTGATTCTTCAAGACTGTGGCAAAGCAAGGACAGCGGCTAGGCAAACATTCAATACGCGTGAGCTTGATTGATCACGTCCCGAATGGCCTTCACGACGGTTTCGGGTTTCTCGCGTTGCATGTTGTGGCCGCTATCTGTAACAACGATGAGCTTACCGTTGGCGCTGAGCGCCGCTAATTCACCCTGCAACTCCCGCCAGATTTCTTCCTGCTGCTGCGCGTTGTGCTCTGGAAGCCATTGATGGCGCCCGGCCGCAAGAACAACAAGAGGAAGAGCCCGCGGCAGCTTTAATTTTGGATAAAGCGCGCGGCTCTGTTCGAGGCCATCATATTCAAGCCGAATGGCTTCCGGCAAGCCGGCGCGCGATTCCGCCAGCATGGCCTGCCGCTGCTGGCGCTCCTCCGTGGTGAGTATTTCATCGCGGCGTCTTTCAAAATTTTCGTGCGGGCTGTCGATCAAAACCAAACCGGCAACGGCATGCGGATAAAAATGTGCAAACGTTCTGAGATGCCACCCTCCTGCTGAATGTCCGACCAAGACATAGGGCGCAGGCGCGTCGATGCAATCCAGCAACGCTTTTAACTCCAGCGCAATTTTCTCGGAGGTTCGGGGCCCGAGAGCCGCCTCGCTTCTTCCCATGCCCGCGCGATCATACGAAATAACCGTGGCAAATTTCGACAAATCTTCAATCACAAAGCGCCACGCACGCGAGTCTTCCCGCATGCCGGCTTCGAGCACAACCGTGGCAGGGCCGTTGCCGTTCACGCACGCGTAGAGGCTGCGTTCTCCGATGCTAAACAAGGAACAGCTTGTGGCCACGGTAAAATTTTGCCCCCGCGTTTCGGCCTGAAAAAGAAAAAGCGTTCCAATCGTTGTTGCAAGAACAACTGTTGTTCTCATCCATTTGCCTTGTTCAGAATGGAAATCTTTGCGTGCCGATCTTATTCGTACCGCAACGCTTTAACCGGATTCGTCAACGCGGCCTTGACTGCTTGCGAACTTACGGTTATGAACGCGATGAGCAGCGCCAAACCGCCCGCGAGCGCGAACATCCACCAGCCGATGCTGATGCGATACGCGAAGTTTTGCAGCCAGTGATTCATCGCGTACCAGGCAACCGGCCAGGCGATGAGGTTGGCGAGCGCGACGAGCTTGAGGAAATCACCGGCGAGCAGGGAAATGATGCCGGCCACCGAAGCGCCGAGCACTTTGCGAATGCCGATTTCTTTGGTGCGCTTGGTAACGGCCAAAGCCGACAATCCGAACAAGCCGACGCAGGCGATGACAATTGCAAATAATGTCGCAAACGAAACGATTTGCGCCCAGCGTTCTTCGGCGCGATATTGGCGATCGAAATCTTCATCGAGGAAATAGTAATCGAACGGTTTTCGGGGGGCGGCCTCACCCCACGCGTTGCGCAGCCGTTCGAGCGAATGCGAGAAATCGCCGGGGGTGAGACGAACAAAAATATACTTGATGGCTTTTTCCGGCGCGAGATAGAGCACCAATGGTTTGATCTTTTCGTGAAGTGAGGCAAAATTAAAATCCTGCACGACGCCGATGATGGCCGGCTCTTTCATGATCGGATTTTGCCAATTTCCCAGACTGAAGTCGCTGAACTTTTGGCCGCTGCGCGCCGGATCCTTCCAGCCGAACGCCGCTGCCAGCGCTTCATTGACGATCACGGCGCCGGTCACATCCGAAATCATCTCCGGTGAAAAATCGCGTCCCTGCACAATCTTCATACCCATGGTCTTGATGAAGTCTGTGTCGACGCGCATGATATTCACCTGCCAATTTGCGCCGTCTTTTGTGCCGAATGATTGCCACGACGGTTCTTTATTGAAGCCGTCGGAATTGCCGGTGACGCCAGCGATGCTGCTATATCCGCGCAATTGTTGGCGAAAACGTTCCAACCTCTGCTCACCCTCTTCGCCGCGCGCGTTGGTGGGAATGACAACGATTTGTTCTTCATTAAAACCGGGATTTTGTGTTTTGAGATGATAAAGCTGGCGGGACATGATCATGGCGCAGATGATCAGCAGCACGGAGAGCGAAAACTGCACGACGACAAGACTCTGGCTCAAGCGGTGTTTGCTGCCGAGCGCGAGCCGATTTTTTAGAATCGCAATGGGTTGAAAGCCGGAGAGAAAAACAGCCGGGTAGCCGCCGGCGACGAAAGCAACAAATAAAACCAGGCCGGCGAATACACCATAAATTTGCCAGTTGCCAGGATAGTGAATCACCAGAGTTTTGTTGGCCAGCGAATTAAAGGTTGGCAGAAAAAATTCGGCCAATGCAATGCCCATGAGCAGGGCCAGTATGCTGAAGATCAGGCTTTCTCCCCAGAATTGCCACAGCAGCCGGCTACGAGTAGCGCCAACGGTTTTGCGCATGCCGACTTCTAATGTGCGGCTGGCGGCGCGGCCTACAGCCAGCGTCGTAAAATTAATGCAGGCGATCAACAACACGATCAGCCCGACGCCGGAAAGAATGTAAGAATATGCCGGATTGCTCGCCGGAAAAAAACTGTTTTCAACTCCCGTGGTGAGATGGAGGTCCAGCAACGGTTGCAACGACAATTGCAAAGCGCCCTCTTCTTTGGCAATCCACCCAAGAATTTGCCAGGTGTTGATCATGTCCTGGTAATAGTTTTTCTCAAAGGCGCGGAATTTGGCTTGCAACGCGGCAGGTTGCACGTTATCGGCAAGCTGAATGAAAGTGGCAGCCCCCCACGACGTCCAACTCGTTTCCAAATCCCGGTAACTCGGCTTGTTCTCGTAACGCAGGAGAAAATCGAAAACGATACTGGAATTGCTGGGAATCTCGCGCGCGACGCCGGCAACGGTAAAATCCTCGTCGCCGTCGCCAAAGTTCAGTGTCAGCGTTTGACCGAGCGGCGCGGCATTGCCAAAATATTTTTGCGCCATTGCTGCGCTCAAGACAATGGCTTTTTTATCATTGAGAACGGATTCAGCGGCGCCGCTGAGCAACGGGAAGCTGAACATTTTGAAAAAATCGCTATCGGCAAAAAGCACTTGCTCCTTCGTCGCGTTTTCCGGCGAGGTGCGGACAACGGCATTGCTTTGCGCGAAGCGGGTGGCAAACCGGATTTCAGGAAAATTTGCTTTTAACGTCGGCGCCAAAGGCAGCGGCTGGCCGCCGTTGATCTTGATGCTGCCGGCAGGCGTTTGGGTGCGCAGATTGACGCGATAAAGGCTTTGGGCGTGCTCATGAAATTTATCATAGCTCATTTCATGCTGCACGAAAAGGAAAACCAAAATGCAACAGGCCACGCCGACAGCCAGGCCGAAAACATTGATGAAGGAATAGGTCTTGTATTTGAGTACGTGGCGGAAGGCGATTTTGAGATAGCTTTTGAACATGATCGGGCTCCTTGTTGCTGGTCGCTGGTTGCTCGTAATCTCTGCAAGACTGCGGCATCCGCGTTCGTCCACGCCATCCGCGTTAGGCTTTTTGCTTCACCTTGTACATCACCCGGCCAAGATAACCGGCTTCGCTGATCTCGGCGATATAAAGCCCGCTTTGAAGATAAGCGCGGGTTTTCAACGTGCGCTCGGAAAGTCCGCTCAATAGCTCGTTCGCTTCCCAATCTTTTTCGCTGTCACTCAAAAGTATCGACTCGCCACCCTCTACGATTTTTTGCAGAATCTCTTTTAAGCTCATGGGGTCTCCTTGAATTCTGTCAGCATTGCTATTCTTGTCCGCGGTCAACTTCTGTGAATAGACAATTCATTCTGGCAATGGTTACATGAAGTCGCATTATGGCATCGTAAAATATTCAACAATCATGCCTCTTATGTTTTTCAAAGAATTATATTGACTTTGGAAGTGGATGAAGCAGGAAAGCTGTCCGCTGGCATAGCAGTTAGTGTTCGCCAGCGAACAGTAAATTAAATCAAAAAGATGAACATCAAACGAGGAAGAAACGAGGAGGTTATTTTTGAAAACGACGCAAGAATTTCATGGCGTGGGCATTGCGCAGATCTTCTTAAAATGTTGCTGGACTCCCATCATTCATATCGCAGCGCCTCCACCGGATTCGCCAGCGCTGCTCTCACCGTCTGAGCACTGACGGTAAGCAACGCAATGACCAACGCCAATCCGCTGGCCAGCACAAAGACACCCCAGCCGAGATCGATGCGATAAGCAAAGCTTTGCAGCCAGCCGTTGATGAAATAGTAAGAAACCGGCCACGCGATGAGGTTGGCAATCACGACCAGTTTGACAAACTCTTTTGACAACAGACTCATAATGCCCGGCGTCGTGGCGCCCAGGACTTTGCGGATGCCAATTTCTTTCGTTCGTTGCTCGGTCGCGTACATGGCCAATCCCAGCAGGCCAAGACACGACACAAAGATTCCCACACCGGCAAAGATGGCGAAGAGTTTTCCCAGCGCCCGATCGGCGCGGTAATAGCGTTCCAGGCGATCATCGAGAAAATACGCTGTGAACGGTTGTCCGCCGCTGAAGGATTTCCATTTTTCCTCCACCGCGCGAATAGTGGCCGGAATATCGCCTTGCAGACGCAGCACAATGCGCGTCGGAGCTCCGCGTGAGAACAATGTCACCATCGGCAAAATCTGCTGGTGCAAAGGCTCGTAATGAACGTCTTCCGTCACGCCAATAATGTTCAACACCCTCTCGCCGTCGCCAAAATAGCCGTGGAGCTTGCGGCCGACCGGCTCTTGATATCCCAGTAGTCTCGCCGCTTGTTCGTTGATGATCACGGCGTTGGTTGAATCGGTGAAAAAATCCCGGGAGAAGAATCGCCCTTCTTTCAAGCGCACGCCCAGGAAGGGAAGAAAATCATAATCACACCAGAGTTGGCGTAACATAATGAGATTGGAATTAGTTTCGCCTTCGCGCCAGTAGGCCGCACTGCCAATGTCATTCCCGGGGAGATTCTGCGTGAAGGCCGCCGCCGCAACGCCGGCCTGGTTCAGCAGCGTCTCCTTGAAGCTTTGTGCTTTGCCCCGGCCCAACAGCCAGGTATTATCCACCACCAGCATTTGCTCTTTGTCGAATCCCAGATGGCGCGCCCGAATGAACTGAAGCTGGCGATAGACGGCCATTGTGCCCACCATTAATGCGATCGAAATGGCAAATTGCAAAATGACCAACGCGCTGCGCAACCGGCTGCCGCGCATGCCGCTGCGCAACTCACCCTTCAAAACATTGGCCGGCTGAAACGAGGAGAGAACGAATGCCGGGTAACTTCCGGCCAGAACGCCGACCACAATTGTAAAGGCCAGCAGCCCCGCAACCGCCCGCGGGCTGGCCAAAACCTCCAGCGAGAGTGATTTTGAAATAAGCTCGTTGACGGTGGGCAACATTAGCTCCATGATGCCGAGACTGACCAGCATGGCTATTGCCGCAAGCAACACCGCTTCGCCGATAAACAAGAGAATCAACTGCGGCGTCTGCGAACCTAAAACTTTGCGCACGCCCACTTCTTTGGCGCGGCGGGTGGCGCGCGCGGTGCTGAGGTTCATAAAGTTAATGCAGGCAATCAGCAGAATGAACACGGCAACCATGATAAGGGCGTAAACCGTGGCCGCGTTGCCAGGCGGAAAAACTTCCTCATCAAGATGCGAATGCAGATGAATGCCGGTAATCGGCTGAAAGCGATAACGATAATACATCCCCTTCGCCTGCATGTGCTTCCAGTCGCCTCCCAAAGTTGCCTCCACCGCCGGACGAACGTTCTCTTCGACAATCGTTTGAAAGGTGGACTCGGCCAGTTCGCGTGAAGCCCCTTTTTTCAACAGAACGTAAGTGTACCAGGAATTGTTGATCCAACTGTGTTCTTCTGAGATGGAACGGCCAACTAAAGAGGCCAGAAGCCCAAAACGCCAGTGCGATTGCGAAGGAAATTCCTTTACGACGCCGCAGATCATGAACTGTGAGCGCCCGTCAACTTCCAACATCTTGCCGAGCGCAGGCTCGTCGCCAAAATATTTGCGCGCTGTGGCGTCTGTAATGACAATGGTGTTAGGCTGGGTCAAAAACGTGTTGGCGTCGCCTTCCAGCACCTCGCAGGAAAAAACCTTGAAGAACGACGAATCGGCAAAAAAGAGCAAATACTCATTAAATGCTTTATCACCATAACGGACGGCGCAATCACTGACCGGCGTGCCGCCACGCGCCCGGATGTGGGTTGACGCTTCGACTTCCGGCAGGTTTTCCCGCAGGCTCGCGGCCACCGGACCGCTGCTGCGCGCCGTAATAAACTCGCGGTCTTGTACTTGAGCATCAAGCGTGATGCGGTAGAGGCGATCGGCATTTTTGTGGTGGCGGTCATAGGAAAGTTCATCACCAACAATCAACAGAATGATCAAACAACAGCTCATGCCGATGGCGAGTCCGGCGATGATGATGCCGGTGTAAATTTTCTGACGGAGCAACTTCCGCAGGGTAATCGTCATTTCATTTCTGAGCCTTGACATCGTATCCGAACCTCACACATTTTGCGCCTAGCGCTGCGCATTTCACACAGCCACAAACGCCGGGCTATTCATATCTCAACGCCTCCACCGGATTTGCCAGCGAGGCTTTAATCGCTTGGGCGCTTACGGTCAGCAGGGCGAGGAGCAACGCCACGCCGCCGCCGAGCAGAAACGGGCTGATCCCGAGATCGATATGATACGCAAAATTTTGCAGCCACTCGCGCAAGGCGAAGTAGGCAATCGGCGCGGCCACAACAAAAGCCAGGGCAACCAGCCGGGTAAATTCTTTTGAGAGCAGCAGCAAAATTTCCGCGACCGAAGCGCCCAAGACTTTGCGAATGCCGATTTCACGTGTTCTTTGCTCTGCGGTAAATGAGGCCAGCCCAAACAAGCCGAGGCAGGCGACAAACAGCGCCAAGAAAGCAAAGCCGCTGAAAAGTTGCCCGAGTTTTTCTTCCGAACGATAGAGCCGGTCAAAATCCTCGTCGAGAAAGCGATAGTTCAACGGCAAATCCGGTTCCAATACCCGCCATTGTGTTTCGATAAAATTCAACGTACTCGCCACGTCTGTAGGCGCAATGCGAATCGCCGCGCTCCACGACCACTCCGGTTTGATGTCCAGCACCAGCGGCTCGATCTTTTGGTGCAACGATCTGAAATTGAAATCCTTCACCACGCCGATGACCTGGCCCATTTCTTCATCCCAAACTTTGAACGGCTTGCCGATGGGATCACTCCAGCCCAATTCGCGCACCGCGGTTTCGTTCAAAATATAGGCATTCGTGACATCAGTCGCAATCTCCTGGGAGAAACTTCGGCCGTGCAGCAGTTGCAATCCCAGGGCAGCTATGGTTTGATGATCGCCGAACATCGTATAAAAACTCTTGTTGTCAAGATCCTGCTGCTGTCCCGGCCAATTATAGCCGCGGCTTGTGCCCACGCGGCCGGGAACGCTGCCGGCAAGCGCCACATGAAGAATATTGGCGCTGCCCGACAAATTCTGCCGGAATGTTTCGAAGCGTTCTTTGACCGGCCGGCTCAAGCCGAGAAACACCACCTGTTCTTTTTTGAAACCCAGGTCGCGGGTTTTCATGTAATGCAGTTGTTTATAAAGCGTAACAATGGCCACGAGCAAAAAGACGGCGATGCCAAACTGCACGACGATAAGGCTCTTGCGTAAATGCGCGCCTTTCACGCCGCGCGTTACCAGCCCTTTTAAAACTTTGGCAGGATCGAAGGCGGACAAAACCAGCGCGGGGTAGATGCCGGAAAGAATGCCGGTGAGAAGTCCGATGCCGATGAGCACAAACAACATGCCGGAGTTGGCAAACGGATCAAAACTGAGCGCGCGCCCCAGCACGTTGCTGAGGTACGGCGCAAAAAGTTGCAACATGGCCAGCGCCAAAATCATCGCCAGCACACTGGCAAAAATCGATTCGCCGAACAATTGCAGCATCAACTGCTGGCGGTAAGCGCCGGCAACTTTACGCACACCTACTTCCCGGGCGCGTAATGTCGCGCGCGCCGTGGCCAAATTGACAAAGTTTATGCCGGCAATGAATAAAATGAAAAAAGCGACAACCGAAAAAATGTAGAGATACCTTTTGTCGCTATTGGTGCCAACATCCCAGGTGATATTGGTGGTGAGATGAATATCGGGTAAAGGCTGGAGCGCCAACGCCGTATTTTTCGCGGTATCTTCACCGCGGTATTTGCGCAGAAAATCCGGAAACCGGGCGGTGAGTTGCTGCGGCGCAAGGGCGGGCGGCAGCAAAAGATAGGTGTAATAATTAAAATTGATGTATTCTTCCAGCGCTTGCTCACCCATGAAAGCCTTGATGGTGCTGAACGAGGCGAGATACTCAAACTGCAAATGCGAGTTGCTGGGAATGCTCTCCAAAACACCGGTGACATGCATCTCCCAATTCGCCGCGCCCCCCAGGAACGTCATGGTCTTGCCCACCGGATTTTCGCTGCCGAACCAAGCCTCTGCCGCCGCGGGCGTCAGCACCATGGTGTTCGGCATGGCCAGCGCGGTTTTTGGATCGCCCTGGCGCAAATGAAAACTGAAGACATCGAAGACAGAGGAATCGGCGTAGAAAAAACCGTCAACGGTTCGAACCTCGGCGCCATATTTGAGGTTGACGCGGCTGCTGTTGGTGAAGAACCGCACGACTTCAAGATCGGGAAATTCCTGTTTCAAATGGGGCGCATATCCCGAAGCGCTGATGGCCGAGCGTTGATTCGAATCCTGCGCCGGCGTGTGCAACAAACGGTAAATGCGCTGCGCGTTTGCATGAAAACGATCGTAGCTCAACTCATGCCGAACATAAAGCACAATGACAAAACAGCAGGCCAGCCCGATCGCCAGCCCGGTGATATTGATGAAGGAATAACCTTTGTGCTTAAGGAAATTTCTGAGCGCAATGCGAAGATAATGTTTGAACATGAAGTGATCCCTGAAATGGAATTTCATCGTCTCCCAGCATGTGTCAGGTTTCCTTATTCATACCGCAAGGCCTCAACCGGATTCGCGAGCGCCGCCTTGATCGCCTGATAGCTTACCGTCAAAAACGCGATGATCACGGCTAAAACGCCGCTGAGCAAGAAGACCTGAAGCCCGATGTCCGTGCGATAAGCAAAGTCTTCGAGCCATTTTCGCATGGCGAAGTAGGCGATGGGCGTCGCAATCAAAAAAGCAATGAGCACCAACCTGGCAAAATCTTTCGACAACAACAGCACCACGCCCGGCACAGAAGCGCCCAGCACCTTGCGCACACCAATTTCTTTGGTGCGCTGCTCGGTGGTGAATGAAGCCAGGCCCAAAAGCCCGAGTCCCGCAACAAAGATTGCCAGGCTGGAGAAAAGCCCCATGATGCGGCGCAAGGTTTCTTCGGATTGATAGATGCTGTCGACCTTGTCATCCAAAAAAGAATATTCCAATGGGTGTGCGGGATCGAATTCCAGCCACGCCTGTTTCAAAATCTCCAGCGCCCGCGGCGCCTGCTGGGGCAAAATGCGAAGCGCGAGAAAATCCATGCGATAGGGCATGAGATGAAAGACTGCCGGCGCAATCTGTTCGTGCAAACCGCGAAAATGAAAATCCTTGGTCACGCCAATCACCGTGCCTGTTTTGGCAATATCCGGTCCCTCGCCCAGCCAACTGAACTTTTTGCCGAGGGCGGCTTCTGCAGTGCCCCAGCCGAATTTTTTAACCGCCGCTTCGTTGACGATGAACGCCGCACTGCTGTCGCTGGCAAAAGCAGGTGAAAAATCCCGGCCAGCGGCCAGATCAATGCCGAGTGTTTTTACAAAATCATAATCGATCTGAAAGGTATAGACAACCTGTTCTTCCTCGGCATTCGCGCTTTCAACGCGCGCGCCGGTTTGCCACCACCCCTCGTCCGCCGGCATGGACGACGAAGCCGTCACGCTGCTGATTTCAGGGTGACGCAGCAATTCGGTTTTTAGCGTCGGCCATTTGCGCCCGGCCTCACGGCCGGTGAGCGGAACAACCACGACCTGTTCCTTGTCGAAGCCGAGCTTTTTATTGCGCATGAATTCGAGCTGATTGTGAATGATGAGCGTGCCTGCGATCAAGACAATTGAGATGGCGAATTGCGCCACGACCAGGGCCTGGCGCAGGCGCGCACCGCCGAGGTGGCGTGAAAATTTTCCCTTCAACACCTCCACCGGCTGAAAGCGGGAGAGAAAAAACGCCGGATAACTGCCCGCCAAGATGCCCACCAACAAAGCAATCGCAATGAAACCAGCAGCGACAAAGCCCTCTTGAAAATAATTCACCTCCAGCGCTTTGCCGGAAAGCTGATTGAAAAACGGCAGGAAGAATTCCACCAAGCCCGCGGCAACAATGAGCGCAAGAAACGCCAACAACAGCGATTCACTGAGAAATTGCATGATCAGCATGCTGCGCTGCACGCCCACCAGCTTGCGCACGCCCACTTCTTTGGCGCGCTGTTGCGAACGGGCCGTAGCGAGATTCATAAAATTGATGCAGGCAATGATCAAAACGAAAAAAGCCAGAGCCGAGAAAAGATAAAGATAAGTCATGCTCCCCAACTCGCCGGCGCGATCGTCAAAGTTGGAATGCAGGTGGATGTCGGTCAACGGCTGCAACTGCAAGGCAAGTTTGGGGTAACCAGCGGGGGTATTGGCATAGTGTTTTTGAATGAAGTCGGGAAATTTTTTCTCCAGTTCTGCCGCGGGCACGTTTTCCGGCAACAGCAAATAGGCATAGTAGGAAAATCCCCACCAGTTGTTGAGATTCGTACCCGCGCCATTTTCAAACGGCACAATGAAATTCGGTTGCAGATGAGAATTGGAGGGAATCTTGGCGAGAACACCGGTCACTTTGAATTCACGATTGCCGAGTTCAGCCGTGAGCGTTTTGCCCATCGGGTTTTCATTGCCAAAATACTTTTCCGCGGCCTCGGGACTGATGATGATGGCATGCGGATCTTGCAGTGCCGTGCGCGGATCGCCCTGTTGCAAAGGAAAGTCGAACAGTTCGAACAACTGCGCATCGGCGAAATAAAATTTCTCCTCATAGAATTTTTTCTCGTGCTGCGCAACCAAGACCCGGCGCGCCGTTTCCCGCAGCCGCACGGCGGTAATGACTTCGGGATATTCCTGCTGCAACGCCGGCGCAATGGGCGCGGACGTTACCGTGAGCGGGGCGCTTTTCTGACCATTCTGTTCGAACGTTGCCAATACGCGATAAATGCGCTCGGCTTTTTCATGAAAGCGATCATAGCTCAGCTCATTGCGCACGTAAAGCAGAATCAAATAGCAGCACGCCATGCCCACCGCCAGTCCGGCAATGTTAATGGCCGTGTAGCCTTTGTGTTTAATAAGATTTCTCCGGGCGATTTTCAGATAGTTGTTGAGCATAGCGCATGGCGCAAAGAGCGTCGCGTTGAACGCTCGGTTCTGCGCGCCCTCCGGTTGAAAGAGGTTCGACAAGTTTGAGAGAATTGATTCCGCACGGTTCGCGCTCAAACGCGCGAACCAGGCATGCCGCCTGTAATCGTTTTAAAACGTGCGCCGGCGCGGCATTAGACCACCATGTGCGGGCGATGCTTTTCCATGAAGTTTTCCGTCACCACATGGCCGTCGAACAAATGAACGATGCGATGCGCGAACTCGGCGTAGGCCGGCGAGTGCGTGACCATCACGATGGTGGTGCCGGCTTCATTCAATTCCGTCAACATCTTCATCACTTCATCGCCGTGCGCGGAATCAAGATTACCGGTGGGTTCATCTGCGAGGATGAGTTTGGGCTTGGCCACCACGGCGCGCGCCAC
>SZPB01000082.1 GCA_030263535.1 Cytophagia bacterium CHB2 | reverse complement strand
GAGAAGGCGATCAAGAAAGGCTTGCGTACATTCTGCACCATCGGCGACGGCAATCATTTCCTCGAGCTGCAGGAAATTATCGAGGTATTGGATCACGACACTGCCAAGCTCTTGGGACTTTCCCAGGGCAAAGCCGTGTTTATGTTGCACACCGGCTCACGCACGCTGGGCAGCCGGATGATGAAACTTTATCTGGCAGAGTTGGAAGAAAAATTCCGCCCGGCTCAAAATGGCGCGCCAATCTGGTCGATGCCGGCGGATTCAGAAGAAGGCATCAAGTATGCGCGCGCGGTTTCGGCGGCCTCGAATTTTGGTTTTGCCAACCGTATCGCCCTCACCGAAAAGCTGCGCGCTGCCATGCGCAAAACACTCAGCGATGATGCGCTGCCGATGCCGTTGCTTTATGATTGCGCTCACGTCAGTATCAAATTTGAGCAATGGAACGGCGAAAAGCTGTGGGTGCATCGCCACGGCGCCAGCAGCGCCTTGCCGCCCTCGCGCTTTGCCGGCCATCCGGTGTTTTCCCAAACCGGCCAGCCCGTGCCGATTCCGGGTTCGATGGGACATCATTCCTTTATCGGCGTGGCCGATGAGAAGGCGATCGATACGTTTTGCTCAGTCAATCACGGCGCGGGCCGCGTGATGGACAAACCCGACGCGCTGGCGCGCTTCACCGAGCAACAAGTTCATAGCGAGATGGAGGCCAAAAATATTCGGCTTTATCGTTATGGCTCAGACAACATTGCTGAGCAGGCGCCCAGCTCGTTCAAAGATATTTCCCAAGTGATTCACGCCATGTCCGCGTTGTCGTTGGCGCGGCCGGTTGTGCGGGTTCGTCCGGTCGCGGTATTGAAGGGATAAATATTGCCCGCAACTGCAACGCCTACCTTTCAACGACCATTCAAGTTGTGCTGGATAATCAGGTTGTTTTCCAATTAACCTCGCTGCACTGCTGCAACCTGTGGAGGAACTTTATGAGTGGAATTTGCGGGGTTTTCAGCCCGCGTCATCCCGAATTGGCGAATCGGGAAATTTTGGCTAAGATGCTGGATGCCATCGGGCATCGGGGATCGGCGGCGCGAAGATTTTTTAGTGATGAAACGAACGGTTTGGGACTGGGCCATGTGTTTGCGCCGGTATCACAAATGCCAGGCGAGCCGCAATGGCATGAAGACGAACATCATGTTGCGTTGCTGGACGGCGCTCTTTTCAATGCCCAGGATTTTTTGCTGCCGCAGTGGCGGCAACATTACAAAAATCGCGATACCGCAGCCGCCCTCGAACATCTCAAGCAAAACCCGTCTGATTTTCCAGAAAAATTGGACGGCAATTTTGGCCTGGCAATTTGGGACAAGAACGAGCGGCGTTTGCGCATTGTGCGCGATGCTTTGGGCGGCAAGCCGCTTTATTGGTGCCACCTTGTGGAGAAGGGGGCGGTAATCTTCGCTTCGGAGTTGAAGGGAATTCTCGTTCATCCCGCCGTCAAACGCAGCGTGAGCCGCGAGGCGCTGACAGCGTATTTGACGTTTGGCTACATTCCTGCGCCGCTGAGCATTTTTGAAAATGTTTATAAAGTTTTTCATGGCGAAATCGTGGAAATGGATTCCGGTGCGCGGGTGACGAAGCGCCAGTTCTGGCACTTTCCACCTTATCGGCCGGCGCCGGGCGATTTGCAAACATTTGCGGCGGCATTGCGCGAGCAGGTCATTCAAGCGGTGCGCCGGCATGCCGGCAGCGCCGAGCGCCTCGGAATTTTTCTCAGCGGCGGTATCGATTCCACCATCGTGCTTGCCATTTTGAACATGCTCGGCGTGCCAACACACACCATCACGCTGGGCTTTCGCACCAACCCTGAGAAAAAACATCTCGACAGTGATCTCTATTGGGCGGAACGATCGGCGCAACGCTTTGGCAGCGTTCATCATGCCATCAGCATCGAGCCGAATCATGATCCCAATCTGCTGCTGCCCCGCATTCTTCGTCAGTTTGATGAGCCGATGTTGACGCCGAATGCCTATTCGAAATATTTTCTTTCGGAAACGGCGAGGAATGCCGGCATCAACTTGTGCCTCACCGGCTCCAATGCCGGAGCGACCTTCGAGCGCATGACACAAAAAAGCGTGGAAAAAGCGCGCCAAAAGGCCGGCGCCGGCGTCAGCGTTGATGAACTGGTGATGATCAACCGCACTAAACTGTTTTCTTTAGAGGAACAAAGCGAGTTGCTCGTCGAACCGCCCGCTGAGGCGCGCCAAATTGCGTTATCCGTTGTGGCGCGATATGGGAAAGATGTGGTAGGCGAGGATTTATCCGATTTGATTTATGGCATTTCGACGAGAATGCAGGGTACGGAAAAATCTGTCACTGTGTATGATCGAAGTGCGGCGCTTAACGGCGTGGAAGTGCGCCATCCTTTTTATGATGCGCCATTAATCCAATTTGCCAATACGATTCCGGCGCGCTTCAAAGGCAGCGAGTCGGAGGATATGTTGAAAGCGGTTTTGAGATTGGCCTTTGAAGACATTTTGCCCGCGGAGATTAGCGAACGCGAGCCGACCGGCTATCCGAGCTATTATTGGACGCAAGGCGAGGTCGAGCATCTGAAGCAGTATCTGCTTTCGCCCGGCGGGCTAAAACGAACCGGCTTGTTGCGGCCGGACACCGTGCAGCAGATACTCGAGGCAGACAAAGCCAGCAAGAAAAAATCTGCCGGCAAGCGCACCTGGGGTCTTTTGGTGCTGCAAGCCTGGTATGAGTTGTACGTCAATAACAACGATGATTTTTTTATCACCCGGGATTATTGACGCAAATTCCTTCCGTTGACGTCAACCTACCGTATTACTGTGCTATAAGCTGTAGGTCAACAAAAACGGTTTTTGTTGCGGAGCAGCGGTGGTTTTACTTGGCGACGGCCTTTTGCGTTCAAGTTGTCGTTGAAGATGGCTTCTGCCCGAAACGCAAAGCATGCTTTTGGAAAATCACCTACGGCCAGAGGGGGCAAGGGTGAATACAGCCTACGGCGGCGATCAGTGAATCATCCTGAATCGACATGATCGGATAGGGCCAGTCTTTTAGGTCCAGTTGTTGAGCCAAACATCGACCTTTCATCAGTTTGCCTCACAGGATTTACCTAGATTTTACAATACTATGACGCGCTGATGACTCTGGGGGAATGCGATTTTTGTACATTCTTTAAAACAAATGGTGAGTAATCTGATCGGTGTTCTGGTGCTGTTAATTTGCCTTCCTTCTTACTTCAACATTGACGTTGATTTAACGGCCATGAGACATGGACGTGACAACGCAGTATTTAAAATAGCGTATATTAGCGCAGTTGTAACCAGCTAAAACCGTCGTCGGGACTATCCGGTACAAGTAAAATTGTGGTCTAAAATAGACATAATTTGCGCAGCGAGATGTCCTGGCGGTAAATAGAGTGTGAGATTGTTCGAAGCCGCATTGGGATTGGAGAGTAGAAGCAGGAGGAACAATCCACAACACATCATCTAAGAGTCACAAGGAGACATATGATGAAAACACGAAACCGTTTTTTTGCGGCGGCCCTGGGTTTGTTGCTTTTGGGCGCAGCTTCATCCGGCTGGGCGCAGCCAAAGGTTTGGATGACGCCGGCGGAAATTATGGCGGCGCTCAAACCCGGCCAGTGGGTGCAGATGGAAGGCACGATTCAGAAGGATCTCACGATTATGTGCACGCAATTGAAAATCATGACGGGCGATTTTTTGGATGACGATTGGAGCCTCGTTGGCGTTGTGCGCAAAGTTGACCAGGAAAAGCAACAGATGGAAATCATGCGCATTCCCGTCAAGGTGCACAAAGATACGGAGTATGAAAATGAAGCCGGAACCTTCAAGGGGTTTTCACAGGTGAAAGTCGGCTCGTTTGTCGAGGTCGAAGGCACCTACCTTAAAGACGGTACGTTTTTAGCCAAAGAAGTCGAAGACGAATCGCAAAAGCTTGCGGAAGACTCCGGCCTGGAAAACACTATTGAGGCTGAGGGTAAAATCGAGAGAGTCGACGTGGCAAAGAGCACATTTACGGTGATGGGGATGACAATCAAGATCACCAACCAAACCAAAAGCAGATCGGTCATCAGATAGACTATACTTCATGGACAGCACAAACGACTACAAGATCGGCGTTTCGATTTTTGTTGGGGCGCTGATGACCCTGCTCGCGGCCGGTCCGGGGCAGGCTCAAAAAAATGACAGCACGGCAGTCAATGGCTCAATCTCTGCATACAAATCCTTCAGCGAGGCGGAGATCAGTGCTGCCGTGCAAGCGCCGCTGACGCTGGAGGATTGCATCGGAATCGCGCTCAGCAAGAGTATCGCCCTGCGCCTCGCGCAAGGCGATTTCTCGAAAGCAGAAGCGACGTACGCCGGCACTTACGGCGCTTATCTCCCAGTGTTCAGCATTCAAGGCACGCAGGAAAATACCCTGGAAAAGCGGCCGCTGGATATCGCCAACCCTACGGATCCGACGGAGTTGGATTTTGAAAATCGAGCGCTCGTGGCCACGGTGCAGCAAGCCCTGCCGACTGGTGCGGTGCTCGATTTCACCGGCGATATTCGGCGCGATCTCAACTCGCCGGACAAATTCGGCGCTGCGCCAACCCGGACAAGAAATCGCATCTACTCGGTGCAACTGCGGCAGCCGCTGTTGCGCAATGCCTGGCCGAGCACAGTGAACAGCGCAATTGGAACGGCGCGCCATGATCGCAGAATGCAGGAAAAGCTCTATCTGAACACCAAACTGCAAACGATTTACGCGGTCAAGAGCGCCTTTTATGAAGTTTTGTATCAGCGTGAATTGATGCGGGTGAATCAGGCGGCCATCGAGCGTGATTCGACCTTGTTTGCCGCCTCGGAATCGAAAGTGGCGGCCAAACTGGCGACGCGCCGCGACGTTTTGAGCGCGGAAATCCAGCTTGCCACGGATAAGGCCTCGTTAATCAAGAGCCAGAGCGACTACGAGTTTGCCCTTGATGCGCTCAAAGAGGTGATGGGTATACCCATCGAAATGCCGATTGAGCTGCTGAATGTAGAATTGAGTTACATGCCGGTTTCGCTGCAGGAAGAACGCTTGCTGCGGCAGGCCCTGGAAAATAATCCCACCCTGCACAGCGCTGAAGCTGCGGTTGATCGCAGCCGGTTGCAGCTCAAAGTGGCAAAGAACCAGTTATTACCCCAATTTGACGTGACCGCCGGTTACAGCGGCAGTTTTGAGAAGGATACTGACCAAAATATTGACCTACGGACAACCGGTTTTATCACGACGATAAACCTGAGTTATCCCTTTTTGGATCGTACGGCCGCTGCCAACGCAGAAAACGCCCAGATCGATCTGTCGCAGCAGCAAGACAACGTGCTCAATGTCAAGCGCCAACTGGCCGTGAGCATCCGCAATATCATTCGGAATACGTATAGCAGCATCGAGGCGATCAATACGTTGCAGCGCAGCATTGAAGCTGCAGAGCAGAAAGTTGATTTTGCCACGACCATGTTTAACCTCGGCCGCGCCTCGAATTTGGATATCACCGATGCGCAGGAAGCGTTGTTGAAGGCGCAAACGCAATACGTGCGCGAATTGGTTGATTATCATATTCAACTGGCTTTGCTGGAAAGTCTGACCGGCCAGCCGGTGGCGCAATGATGTGTTCGGACCAAACAAGCTAAATCAAACAGGTGCCTCGCATGAATATTTCTACACTGCAGCCGGAGTGGGCGAAGAAGTTTCTGTCGGACAAAAATCGCCGGAAAACGACGATGATCGTTCTGCCCGCTTTTATCTTCATTCTTTTTGTTGGCAATTCGCTGCTGGTCTCTGATTCGGATACCGCCGATATTCCGACCACGAAAGTCAAGAAGGGTGAGGTCGCCATTAAGATCACAGAAACCGGCGATCTGCGCGCTCAAGAGCAAGTCACCATCAGCGCCATTAACGACAAGCAGCTTATCTGGATGGCGCCGGAAGGCCAATGGGTTAATGAAGGAGACACGTTGATCATCTACGCCTCGGAAAAATACGTGATCTCCAGTGATGAGGCGCATTCCGGCTTGCTGGTGGCAAAAGCTGATTTGAAAAAGGCCTTGAGCGATTTGGAAGCGCAACAGACGAAGGAAGAAGCGGCGCGCAAAAGCTATGAAGCCTTGCCGGAGCTGGCGAAAAAAGGCTTCGTGATGGAGAGTGAAGTTGAGCAGGCGCGGCTGACTTACATGGAGTTGCGATCCCGCACCATGGCTTATCAAGCGGCGGTCGATGCCGCCCACGCCGGCGTTGAACGCGCCGCCAGAGGGCTGGCGCAAGAGCAGCGAAAATTGGCCGAGGGTGTGGCGCTGGCGCCGCGTTCCGGGTTGGTGGTTTATGCCACTTATGGCGATGCCGAGAGCCAGCAAAAGGTTTCGATCGGTATGACGCCGTTCGAAGGCATGGATTTGATGTACTTGCCCAACATTTCTTCCATGATGGTGGACACCGAAATCAGTGAAGTCGATTTGTCCAGAATTAAAGTCGGGCTGCCTGCGGAAATCCGGCTGGACGCATATCCGGATGCAATTTTTAAAGGCGAAGTCAAGACGATTGCCGATTTGGCGCGGCGCAAAATCAGCCGCCTCACCGGTAAAATGACCGGGGCAAAAGTGTTTGCTGTAACGGTGAAGGTGAATGAGCAAGACGTTCGTCTGAAGCCGGGATTGAGCGCCACGGTTGAGATCGTTGTCAATGAGTATGAGAATGCGCTTTACCTGCCGCTCGAAGCGATTTTTGTCGATGAACATGACAAGACGATCGTTTACGTGAAGAAAAAAGGAGGCGGCATTGAAGCTCGCCCGGTCACGATCATCGAGAGCAACGACCGTCTGGCCGTGATCGAAGAAGGCCTGCAGGAAGGTGACGAGGTGTTGCTCGGCCGTCCGGCTGCGATTTAAGCGCTCGATCTTATTGGAGATATGCGATGCTTGTTGAAATAAAAAATTTGGCTAGAACCTATATGATGGGGGAGACGGAGGTGCATGCGCTGCGCGGCGTTTCGCTGAACGTGAATCGCGGCGAGTTTGTGGCGATCATCGGCCCTTCCGGCTCCGGGAAATCGACACTAATGCATTTGCTTGGCTGCCTGGATCGCCCCACCTCCGGCCGGTATTGGCTGGATGGCACCGCGGTCGAAGGCTTGCAAGATCAGGAACTGTCGCGGCTGCGCAACCGCAAAGTGGGATTTGTGTTCCAAACCTTCAATCTCATTCCGCAGCTCAATCTGTTGGAAAACGTCGAAGTGCCGTTGATTTACATGGGAATGGATCGCGTCCAGCGCCAGGAGCTTAGCCTGCAAATGCTGCAAGCGGTGCGCCTGGGCCATCGCAGCACCCATCGCCCCAATGAGCTTTCCGGCGGTGAAAATCAGCGCGCTGCCATCGCGCGCGCACTGGTCACTAATCCAGATATTATTCTGGCCGATGAACCCACCGGAAATCTCGACACCAAAACCGGAACCGAGATCATGGAAATTCTGGATGAGTTGAACAAGAAGGGCACCACCATCGTTTTGGTCACGCATGAGCTTTCCAAAGTTAAATGGGCCCGACGCGTGATCTATATGCAAGACGGCCAGATCCGGCGTGAGCTGTTTGGCGACCAAACGCACCAATTGGTGGAGCTGTTTCAGGAATTGCCGCAGGCGTGAGAAAATGGAGTGAGGGAGTGTTGGGATGGATTATTGAGGTATTGCTCAAGTCAATTTATTTTTTAGTACTTCAATACTCCGCCAATTCACTGCAGTCTTCAGGCGTGTACCTTCATATTGACATCAGGATTATATGCAATTATCTGAAAACATGCGCATTGGGATCAAGAGTATCTTGGTCCACAAGCTGCGTTCCCTGCTGACGACCATGGGCGTTATTTTCGGCGTGGCGGCGGTGGTTTCGATGCTGTCCATCGGCGAAGGCGCCAAGCGCGCGGCTATCGAACAGATAAAACTTTTGGGAACCAACAACATCCGCATCAACCAAGTGAAGCTGACTGGAGAGCAGGCGGAAATAGCCGACAAGAAATTTTCCAAAGGATTGAGTTACACTGACGGCCAGTTGATCCGCGCGAATTTGCCCAACGTTACCGGGGTGACGCCCTTGAAATTCGTCGAAATCGAAGTGATGCTGGGCAACAAGGAATCAACCGGTCGCGTGGTGGGGACGGATGAAACCTACGAGTGGGTGACGAATTTCCGCACCGGTGAAGGCCGTTTCATCACGCCGCTAGACGTGCAAGACGCCAAACGCGTTTGTGTGATTGGTTCCGAAATCCGCAGCGAGCTTTTTGGGTATCGCAATCCCATCGGCCGGCGCATTAAAATCGGCGAAAGCTGGTTTACAGTGGTGGGCGTGATGGAATCCAAAACCATGAAGGAAGACAAGGCCTCCATCATCAAATTGCGCAATATCAATAAAGACATTTATATTCCGATTACCACGGCGCTGAAACGCTTTACCGACGGCGAACGCCCGTCGGCGCTTGAAGAAATTGCCATTCAAGTGAAGGATGAAGGCCAGGTGATCACGACCTCCGAAATCGTGAAGCGAATTCTTAACCGGACGCATAATGGCGTGAATGACTACGAAATCATCATTCCCGCCGAGCTTTTAGCGCAAAGCCAGAAAACGCAACGCGTGTTTAACATCGTCATGGGTTCCATTGCCGCCATCTCGCTGTTGGTCGGCGGCATTGGCATCATGAACATCATGCTGGCCAGCGTTACCGAACGCACCAAGGAAATCGGCATTCGCCGCGCCCTGGGCGCCACCGAGCGCGATATTCTTGGTCAATTTCTCCATGAGACGGTTTTGATCAGCGCCACGGGTGGCATCATCGGCGTTATTATCGGCGCCATCATGGCCAAGGGAATCAATCTTTTTGCGGGATGGGATACCGTCATTTCATTTTACAGCGTGGTGATTTCGTTCGGCATTTCGGCGCTGGTGGGAATCGTCTTCGGAATTTATCCGGCGCGCCAGGCTGCGCAAATGAATCCGATTGCGGCTCTGCGGTTCGAGTAAGCCGTGCGCCGTTTGCAACAAGGATCTACAGGATTTCTTAAATTGTGGTGACAAAAAAAGCCGAGGCAAATCGCCCCGGCTTTTTTTATGCGTTGTTCTATTCGTTTGCTGCGGCTTTGGGTTTCGCGCCCGCGCCGCGATACAGCAGCTCCAGCGGCAAATCCGGCTGAACCTGCAATTCCCAAAGATCGTGAAACTTGCCCTCAAGCAAGGCATCGCCGCCGTAGATCATTAAGCGCTGGCTGCGCGGATCGTAAATCGCCTGATGATCCATGCGCGGCTGCGGGCCGGGTGTGATATTGATCCACAAATCTTCTTTGAGATCGAATGCCCACACATCATTCAGAAATCCTTTCTCGCCATATCCACCGAAAATGATAAACCAATCTCGCGCCGAATCATAAACGCCCACGGCATGGCGGCGTTTTGGGGGATGTGATTTGCTGGTTTTGATTTGCCGCCAATGCCCTGCGGTATCGGGCGGTTCGGCAAAATAAAACGCCCAAGTGTCTTCAATATATTCGTTGCTATCGTTATCCCACCCTCCGTAAACGATCATGCGATTCCGCAGGCTGTCATAAGCTGCCACGTGATCGGCGCGGCCCATGGGGTGTTGATCAAAAACCGTCAAATCCTGCCATTTTTCAAATGTCGGCGATTGGGGATCAAGATCAAAAGCCCAAATGTCAAACAGCGTAAAGTCATTGTCGCGGCCGCCGAACAGGACCATGCGTTTGCCGCGGCTGTCAAAAATCGCGGTATGATCCTCCCGCACCGGCGCGGTTGAGTCGGTCATATTGCGCCAGCGCGGCGTTTTCAGATCGAATGCCCAGGTCTTGTTCGTTGATTTTCCCTTTTCCCCGCCGTGCAGAATCAAGCGATAGCTCAGCGGATCATAGATGACGACATGATCCTCGCTTCCGGGCGGGGCCTCGCCTTCCACAGCCAGTTTTCGCCAGGTATTTTTTGCCAAATCCAATGCCCAAACTTCATTCAAATTCTCGTTCTGGTCGTTTTTGCCGCCAAACAAAACGATGCGATGCTGCACCGGATCGTAGATTAAGCCGCAATCTTCGCCGGCAGGGGGCAAGGAGACCGGGTTGATGGTCGGGCTGCGGTCAATCCACTGGCTCAGTATGTTGCCGGAAATACCGGTGTGTGCCGTTGCCGATGAGTTTGCTGTAGCTTGCTTCATTGGTGCCTGAGTGTTGACACTTCCGGCGCAGCCGGCCACAAGACTGAGCAGTAACATTACGCGAAGATGCGCACCGATCATTTTCAGAATGGTTGTTGCCGCACAGATTTTCTCGTTGTTGCCGGTTAAAAGGTGTTCGAAAAGAATGCTCGTGTGCATTTTGAGAAACCTCCGAAATGCGAGTTCCATATTTTTTGAAATGCAGGTGGTTTGATGTGTGAATTTTCTAACTGTTCTTATACAAAACCTACTATGCCAGTTGTGACCTCGGGGCGATTCGTTTGCACGTAGATTTCAGTGATGACTGTAACAGCCTGGCTGGACAGGCACATATGAATCCACTGCGCGCTCAGAGATATAGATGATGAAAGGGGTAATTGCGGACGAGCAGATTGTTTGGCGGGTAGTGTCCGAGTTTATCTAGCGGCGGACTAATATGGAGAATTGAAAGAGCAGAAACAGAAGCCGCCTAAGTTACGGGGACGATTTTCGGGCGTGCCACAATCGCCCGGAGTTTGCGGGAGTAACTGCCGAGGAAATGGCTTCTGTTCAAGTATACTTTCACATTGATTCGAACGCCGAATTCTGCAATCGCAACAGTGGCACGTGGTAGGTGGTGAAATTGAAGGCCCTCTTGCTAAAATAGCTTGAAAGCATTACCTTAATAAAATTTTTTGACTGAAATCAACCCTTTTGGGGCATGCAATGCGTTTGCTGCAAGCTCTCACCTCAAGGAAAGCAGTTTCGGTGAATGGCCCTCGGCCGTTGCGCCAATTCATGCTCGATCAAAAGCGCGAACTGCGCCTGGCGGCTATATTCGTGTTGCTGATTTTTTTGCCCAGCGGCTTGTTGGGTTATTTGAGCTGGCGCGCGTTCGAGAATCAACAACTGCTGGCTAAGCAGAAAGTTGTTGAAAGCTATCGCCAGTTTGTTCGTCTCGCGGCTCGCGAAATAGACGGCGAGCTTGAAAATGTGCAAACGCGACTGCAAAACTCGATCGAGCATGCTCTGGAACGTCTCGGCACGCCGCTGTCCACCGGGCAACTGGACAGCTTGATCGTCACCGAACCTCTGATTTCTTCCTGCGCGCTGTTCGTTGGCCCCGGCCAGGTCGTCTATCCTCCCGAACCCACATTGAAAAGGGCAAGCGCATCCGTCCACGCAGCACAAGGCGAGACGATTGTGCGTGATTACGAGCGGTACAACGAACTGTCAACTCGCGGCGAGGAGCTGGAATACCAGTCTCATGATCTTGACGAGGCCATTGCCACCTATGAACAAATACTAGTGGAAACAGCTTCACCGCAGTTGCACGCCATGGCGCACAGCCTGCTCGGGCGTGCTCAAACAAAGAAAGCCGATTGGCAGGCCGCACTGCGCACTTATGAAGAACTGTTGCAGGAATATCCGGAAATAAGGGATCTCAACAAAACGTATTTGCGTTTCCTGGCGCAATATCAGATTGCCGTTTGTCTCGACAATCTCGGCCGTGAACTGGAGGCGATCGCGACGCTTTTGCGCATGAGCAAGGATCTGTGGGAACGAAGCGACACGATCAATCGACAACAATATTCGAATTTTGCCAATTGGATCAAGGTTTTGTCAGCAAGGATTCTTTCCTCGCCGCGACTGTCCAATGTGGAATCTTATCGGGAGCAATTCCAGGCACTCGCGAGGCAGCAAAAGAAGCGCATTAGCGACAAATACTTTGTACAGGTGTTCGATGAAGAACTGCACGAACTCGTGATCAAACGAAAAAACTACCGGCCGATTATTCGCTATTTCTCCGGCCAGGCTGACGACGAACCGTTTCTGCTTGGTTACCATCCGCTGCCGGATCAATCCGGTTCTTCCATTTCCGGATTATTGGGATTTCGGGTGAATTTAACACGCTTGCGCGAACGGATTTTTCCGGTCATTTTGAGCCATTTGGAAACTAGTGAGAGCGTTATTCCGGCGATCCTGGACAACGATGGTGCATATGTCATTGGAACGGCGGAACCGAAAGCGGCGCCGGTTGCCACGCAATCTTTGGATTCCCCCTTCAGGTTTTGGCAGGTGGGTGTATTCCTCAACGAAGAGCCCTCGCCGCCCGCAGGCGATTTTGGCCGCCTGTTGTGGCTTTGGCTGATTGCACTCCTGTTGTTGAGCATTTTCTTCGGCGCCTATTTTTTTATCAGGTTTGCGCGGGAGCAAGCGCATCTGTCTGAGTTGAAATCGACCTTTGTCTCGCGCGTCTCACACGAGTTACGCACGCCCTTAACTTCGATCAAGATGCTGGCAGAGCATCTGGACATACAATTTCGCCAGCCGTCCGCCGCCTCAAATCAGGAGTTGCGCATGCGCACCGGTCAATACCTGGGCGTGATCCGCCGTGAAAGCGATCGCCTGGGAAGGCTCATTGAAAACATTTTGGATTTTTCCAGGATCGAACGGGGCGTGAAACAGTATAATTTTGAATATGAATTGCCAGCGGTTGTTCTGCGCAAAGCGATCGACTCTTTCCGCCCACATGCCGAAGCGCAAGGATTCACCATCCAGTCTGAGATCGATGACTTGTTGCCCGCGCTGTTTTGGGACGCCGATGCCATAGTGCAGGCGCTGCTCAATCTGTTGAGCAACGCCGTAAAGTACAGTGAAAAGGAAAAGAGCATCACCGTGCGCGCTTTTCGCGATCAGGCGCACGTTCACATTGAAGTCGAAGATCGTGGGATTGGCATTGCGCCAGCCCAGCTTCCCAGGGTCTTCGATGAGTTTTATCGTGTCGATCAGAAGCTCAACTCCAAGCGCCAAGGTGGAGTGGGATTGGGCTTGACGCTGGTGCAACACATCGTTGAGGCGCATCAGGGCGCGATTCGTGTGCGCAGTGTGGAGGGAAAGGGTTCGACCTTTAGCCTCACGTTGCCGATTCCGCCAGACGATGACACGCCGGGCGAAGAATCTGCTGAACAATCAAACCAGGAACATCATCAAACCGTTGAGCATTCGGCATGAAAAAAATACTTATTGTGGAAGATGACGACGCCATTCTGTACGGCCTTGAAAACATCTTGCGCGACGAAGGCTATGATATCCGGTCTGTCAAATCCGGCCAAGAAGGCTATCGCCTGGTTAAAGAGTTTGATCCGGATTTGATGATTTTGGATCTGATGCTGCCCGGCATGAGCGGCCTTGAGATTTGCAAACGGATTCGTGATGAAGGCATGAAAACGACGGTTCTGATGGTGACCGCCAAGGCCGAGGAGAATGATAAAGTTTTCGGTTTGGAGCTGGGGGCAGATGATTATATCACGAAGCCTTTCAGTGTGCGCGAATTGCTGGCGCGCATCAAAGCGCATCTCCGGCGCGGCGAATTTGCCGGGGGCGCCAACACCGAAATGCTGCCGGATGAGATCACGTTTGGCGAAGTGGTGGTAAATGTGAAGCGCCACGAAGTGGTCAAGGCGGGCGAACGGCAAGATTTGACCAATCGTGAATTTCTCTTGCTGGAATACTTCCTGCGTCATCAGGGAGAGCTGCTAACGCGGCAGCGTTTGCTCGACGATATTTGGGGCTATGAAGTCTATCCGACCACGCGAACCGTGGATACCCATGTGCGCCGCCTGCGCAAACACATCGAGCCCAACCCGGATCAACCGCGCTACATCAAAACCGTGCACGGCGCAGGCTATCTTTTCGAGCTTGAGGAAAAACAGGTCACCAACAAGCACATTTGAAACCTTATGGGTTTATGCGAAGTTTGTTTGTTACAGGAAGAAAAAGTTTTTTGCGGGGAAATTGGCTAGAAACCTGGCCACACGCTTTCACGGATCACAAGTATTTCACAAGCATTTTACAATCATCCCACATATCAGTGACATCCTGTCGTCGCCATTTTCGTATATTAACGCGAGCGCATGAAGAGGCGCTTCAGCGCCGGGGAATTGAGCGACGAACGAAGAGTTCGAAAAAGGGCGGTTTTCTATGAAAGTGTATTTTTCAATATCAGCTCTTGCCGTTTTGGGATTCTGCCTATTCAGCAGCACGCCGCTGCAAGCGCAGCGCGCCAAGAAATGGACGCAAGCGGAAATCCTTGCCAATGTCAAAGTCGGCCAGTGGATCGAAATTGACGGGGCTATCCAGCCGGATCAATCCGTGACGGCGGTTGAAATCGAATTCCGCGCCGGAGATTTTTTGGACGATGATTGGCGCCTGCTCGCCACGGTCAAGTCCGTCACTCCTGAACAAGGCGAATTCAAAGTGTTCTCGCTGCCGGTAAGGGTGACCAAGGAAACCGAATTTGATGAGGGCATCGCAAGTCTGGACGATATTAAACCGGAGATGCTGGTAAAGCTCGAAGGTTCCTATTTGAAGGAAGGTGTTTTCCTGGCGAAAGAGGTGGATAATCGGGCTAAAAAGCTCCAGGCGGAACCGCAGTTTGACAAGATGCTTGAAGTGGTCGGGAAAATCGCTCAAATTGATGAAGCAAAGCGGGTGATTACGGTCATGGGAATTGACTTTCATATCACCGAAGAAACAGAAGGAAAGTCGCTCATCAAGTAGTTGCCGCCGTCGCAAAGAGGGTGGTGGACGGCGCGAGACTCATGTTCTTTCAAATCAGTTGCAACAGGACGTTTATTAGCAGAGGTGTTTATGAACGAGTTTATTTATTTTTCCGGCATGGACCTTATGATCAAGGTCAAACATGCCAAAAAGGCCAGTACGCTGCACTACGTCTCGCATCGCGAGATGGAACCCAAAGAAAAAGTGATGGCTGAGCATTACATGAGGGCGAAAATGATTTCAACAAGTGGACACAACGGTGATCGCCCATCGATTTTTATCTATCGCGGAACGGACAATCGGCTCAAGAGAAAGCTGGCCTCGCTTCATGCAAGACATGGCGTGCAACGCCCGCACAGGAAAGAAAGGGAAATCACGGCTTCGGTCAAGAATCTGATCAATGCCGCCATGCGCAATTATTATACGGAAAAGATCGGGGAATTTCTTGTGTGCGCACGCAACGAGTTGAGAAATGGCATGCCGCAGGAAGGAAGGCTTGCGTTGTTAAAACAACAGTTGCATGAATTGGTTTTGGCCTACAACGCTTACGCGGACTCTAAGATCATTCTTGAGGAAATCATACCTCCAGAATTAAAGCCCTTCTGGCTGGGTCTGAAAGAACCGCATTTGTCTGTCGCAGCTTCACGATGAGGTATCGCGGCTGCAGTTGGGCGAAATAAATTTGCCCTGCTTGGCATCCCAGATGATTACGGCCGCCCGGCTGTATTTTCTGCGAGTAGAATGTTGGTTTTTGTCATTTGACGGTTGCTTTCCGATCTAACGCGCCATAGGCCTTCATTTTTTACTTCCCCCAAAATCAAAACTCTTGCAGGCCAAGATGCTCACTGGCCTGCAAGGGTTTGAATGAATCTCTTACCAAGAATAAACGCTGCAATTTGATTAATTGATCTAGGGTGTGGCCGATAACCCCTTGTCTTGCATAATCGATGAGGCTAACCATCTGCTTTCGAGTACAATGTTTGAACGAAAGCAGACTTTTCGGCTACACCGCTAGTTGCATGCCTGAGCAGCTCAGAATTAATGTGCATCAGTACTCTACTAATCTCCTTGCAAACTCTTCGATTTGTTGCGTGCTCACCAAAAACGCCTCCTCCAACACCGGGCTGTACGGCACCGGCGCATCCAGCGCGCCGAGCACACGCACCGGCGCATCGAGATACTCAAAGGCTTCTTCGGCGATGATCGAGGCAATGGACTGGCCGAGGCCGCCGGTTTTGGAATCTTCCTGCACAATCAACACGCGATTGGTCTGTCGCACGCAGTCGAGAATTGCGGTTTTGTCGAGCGGCAGCAGCGAGCGCAAGTCAAGCACCTGGCACGAAATGCCGTCTTGTTCCTCGAGTTTTTGCGCCGCGGCGAGACAACGATGCACATAGGCGCCGTAAGTGATCATGGTTAAATCACGGCCCTCGCGTTTGAGATGCGCAGCGCCAATCGGGACGAGAAAATCTTCATTTGTTTCCGGCAGGTGTTGTTTGATCGAAGCGAGACGATACAACGCAATATGCTCATAAAACAGCACCGGATTGTGATCGCGAATCGCGGCTTTCAACAATCCCTTTGCTTCACGCGGGGTCGAGGGGCAAACGATTTTCAGTCCCGGCGTGCGGTAAAACCAGGCTTCGGTGTTTTGCGAGTGATACGGCCCGGCGCTGCGCAAGCCGCCCCAGGGCAGGCGCACCACCAGCGGCACTTTGGGACCCCAGCGGTAATGCAGCTTGGCCGCGTTGTTTACCAACTGGTTGAAGCCGCAGGCAACGAAGTCCGCGAACTGCATTTCAGCCACGGGGCGCAAGCCGTAGATCGCTGCGCCTATGGCATTGCCGATGATGGCGGACTCGGAAAGGGGAGTCTCCCAGACACGGTCCTTGCCGAACTCGTCGATGAGGCCCTTGGTGACGCCGAAAGCGCCGCCGTAGACACCGATATCCTGCCCCAGACAGAAGACGTCAGCGTCGCGAGCCATTTCCTCGCGCAATCCCTGGGTGATGGCTTCAACGTAGGTGATGGCTGCCATGGCGGGCACTTATCAGATTTCAGATGTCAGTTTTCAATGGCTAACGCTGCAACCGGATCAGGCTCTGGCGGGTAGCGCCATGTGCGCCCAAATAGGCAAAAGGCGCCCAAAGCGACGATAACGGGTGCGAATAAATCATAACGCGGCAGGCAGGGTGCCGAATTCCGGTATCAGTGGAGCCCCCTCTAAGACCATGAAAAAGCAGGGCGGCGCGGCCTCAAAACCAAACCGCCTCCCGAGAGGAGGCGGCGGTTGGCTGTGCCGAGCGTCGAGTAAGCGTCCGTTACCTTCAGTGCTTGCGGCCTGGGCGATCATTCGCGCAGGTCTTGCGGAACTTCGGGCCGCGTGTGGAGGCGTATGCCGCGCGCCTCCCTTCCAACACCAGGTCGCTCTCCGCTGGGCGCAGCCAACCGCGATACGCTGCGCTGGTCGCCCAACAGATTGTACTACATGACAGCCCATGCTGTCGGGATTTACTTCGGGTACTCCTCGTAAATCAGCTTGCGCCACTTTTCCGGCAGGGCACTCACGGGCCTTAGATAGCCCAGAGACTCCATGGTTTCATCGGCGTGCATCGACTCCGTCGGCACTCCTATGAGCTCAAATTTGCTGTTGAAGGCACCGCCGCCGCTGTTTCCGGCGCTGATAAGAGCGTCCGTCTTGATGAACTGCACCTGCCCCCTTCGCTCAAGGAAGCCCGCGACGATGCCGCGCGACAGCGTGATGCCGTAGATGCTGCGCGAGCCGCCAATGCCGGGGTAGCCCAGGCAGCGGATGTCGTCGTCCAGCATCAGATCAGCGGGGTTGCCCAGAGGTGCCCAGGCAAAGGCGGGCTGCCTGACGGGGTTGCCGTCGAGGTCGCTGACGATTCGCAGAAGCGCCAGGTCAAGGGACTTGTCCACGTGCACGGTTTCAGCCAGATGGCTCTGCACAGGGTCACGCCGCGGGTCTTGCGTGAACGACACATAAACGCCCTTCTGCAGGTAGCCGCCGCCTTCTGACTCCAGCACATGATAGCAGGTCAGCAGCAGGCCCGTAGGCGTGACGACCGTGGCGCTGCCCGTACTGACCTCACTGTCCAGCCGCACACTGGCGTCAATCGCGCGCTGAAGACCTTCAGGCTGGTGAACACGGTACGGCGGGCGCTTGCGCTCGACGCGTGGCGGCGCGGCATCCAGCGAGGCCGTGATGCGGAACGTGATCTCCTCCTCGACTTCGGCCTGGAGGCTACCGGCGTAGATGAAGTAGGTGCCTGCCTTGAGCTTGGGCTCGGTATCCTTGTCCAGGGTCAGCACTTCATTGAAGCGTGCCGTCGAGGAGATGTGTTCGGCCTGTTCTTCCAGTTCGTCCAGGGTGGCCGGCTGTTTGCCCAGGCACAGAATCAGATCGATGTCTGCCGTCGCCTCCTCCACTGCGACATGAAGGCTCTTGGCCGAAGGCGGAACCTTGATCGAAAAGGCCCGCAGGTAGCTTTCGCTCTGCTTGACGGTGACATCGAAGGCGACGCCCGGCTTGAGTTCCGTCACCTGGCTGGAAAGCTTGCGCTGGGGGGCTGGAGCCTCCTGGGTGTGGGCCGCCTGCCGCGGCCAGGCCAGGGCGGCGCCGAACAACACACTCAAAGCCACCAGGAACGAGAGTCCGGTCTTCATGGGCAATCCTTGACTGGAACAATAAATCAGTAGGACGGCGGTCGCTGCAGCGGTTTGTGGCGCTGCGCCTGGCTGTCCGCAGACGATTCATGGCCGGGCTGCACCGCCGGCTGGCGGCTGGAGTTGCCCGCGGCGATCTCGCGCGGCGTCACCAGGCGCAGGTCAAGCACAGGCTCGGTGAACTGGAATTGCCACTGGGGCCACTCGGGCCGGTTCTCACGCCAGGCAAACACGCGCATGCGGTCTCGTGAAAGGCCCACCACCACGCCTTCGAGCACGTCGCAGGAGCGGATGGGCTCCGGCGCGATGAACTCCCGAGCGGTGCTGCCGTCCTGAAAGAGCATGGGCATGACGGTGGACTTGAGGGCGACCAGCAGGCACTTGCGGTCGCCTGAGAGCGTGGTGGCCGCCAGTTCACCCACAGCCTTTCCGGCCCTGAAGGCCAGCAGCGGCGGCGTTCCCTGTCGCGGTTCCCAGACGTAAACGTCTCCCGCAGCGTCGGCCACCAGCACATACTGGCCGTCGTGGGCCAGGGCCGTCACTTCATGGCGCGTCCCCGGATAGCGCGCCGCAACACGCAGCGCCGCGCCGTGCGCCAAACCCTGCTCCAGCAGCAGCACCGTGGGGCCGTTGGCAAACAGCAGGCGCTCGTCGAAGAGCGTCAGGCCCCGGGTGGTCGAAAAGCGGGAAGTCAGGTCCGGCATGACGTGAACCGCCGGGCTGTAGGGCTGCAGCAGGGGCCAGCGCAGCAGCCCGAACTCACTGTGAGTCGCGTAGATGAAATTCCTGTAAAGCACCGCGGCATTGACCCCTGTGCGCGCCTCCACATTGCTGCCGATGGGGTACTCTCGGGCCGCTTTGCGGTGGGCCAGCAGCATGGTGTAGACGCCGTTTCTGGCGCCGGCGAGGCAGAGCCGGTCGCGCCCCTCGCCGCCCATGCGCACGCTCCGCAATGAGCCCAGGCGCCCCGGGTCAAAGTTGAGGTCCAGAGGCAGGTCTTCCAGCGACTTCTGCCTCAACGGGTCCATGGCGTAGACGCGCCGCCCGCTGGCCACCAGGCACAGGGCATCCACGCCCGATTCACCCTGTTCGACGCGCTGGGTGGCGGTTTCATCCGGCACATCGACTTCGACGTTTACAATGGGTTCAAGGATGGTCGGGTCTGCTTTTTCCGCGGCAGCCCGAAAAGCCAGCGCGCCTGCGATCTTGAAGGCCATCTCGCTGGAGTCGACCTCGTGGTACGAGCCGTCGTAAACCGTCGCTCGGACGTCGACGACCTGGAATCCGGCCCGCAGTCCCCCTTCCAATGCCTCGCGGACGCCTTTCTCGACGGCGGGAATGTAGTTCTTAGGAATGGAGCCACCCACGACTTTGTTATCAAATTGGAACCCGGACCCTCGTTCGAGCGGCTCGAGCTCCAGCCAGCAATCTCCGAACTGGCCTCGCCCTCCGGTCTGCCTCTTGTGGCGTCCTTGAGCCTTCGCCGAGCCTTTGACCGTTTCCTTGAACGGGACCTTCGCTTCGGCGGTTTCGACC
>SZPB01000081.1 GCA_030263535.1 Cytophagia bacterium CHB2 | reverse complement strand
ATCGAGGTCGCGCCGAACGTGTCCGTTTCAATCACATCGCAGCCGGTTTCCAGGAAACTCGCATGCAACTTTTCAATTGCCTCGGGACGGGTGATGACCAGATGTTCGTTGCAACCGTTCAGCGCCTCGCCGCCGAAATCGTCAGCCGTGAGGTTCATGGTTTGCAAATTCGAACCGGTCGCGCCGTCGAACACGATGATCTTTTCCTGTAACCGCTGTTCAAAGAGAGTCGGAGCCATCTCGCTGCCTAATTTTGTTTTGGTTAAAATTTTGCGAATATAAAAAAGGCGGGGCGGAAATAAAAGGAGATTGTTTCGGCCTGATGATTCGCCGCGTCCGCAACGCTAAACAAGCGTCTTGTCGAGAACCTTCCCACCTCAATTTTACCAAGAGTTGCAACGGCTAAGCCGCTGCAGGAACATTTTCGAATGATGTAATGTCTTCAAGCGGCCACGGTGTCAACTAGTTCGAGGGAGTGCTCGCGGGCGCAGGTTTTTCCATTCGTTTTGTGGGGCGCGTTTGGCCGTCGTGTCTGGGGTAAAAGTAAAGCCGAACCGGCAAGCCGCGAAACGATTCGCTGAGCGTGTAGTAGCCATTTCCCTGTGCTTGCCAGGCGACTGCCTCGCCTTGCGGCTCAAGGATGTAAGGCATGATCGCAGGGGGTTTGGCAAGGGCGTCCCACACGTTTTCATTCTTGCCGCGCGGCCAATAGTAAATCATCACGTAGGTTTTGATCAAAATTCCATCGCCGGCGGGCGAAATGTCGCCGGCTACCGCGCCGCCGAACGCAAGCGTTGCCACATGCTCCAGCTTGATTGTTTCAGTCGTGGCTTGCGGATAGGCGGCGCGATAAACCAAGCTGACCGTGTCTTGCTTCGAAACGATATACAAATCATTCGTCAAGGGATCGATCATCAGGGTTTCTGCATCATGCGGGCGATCCGGATACTGTACCGTGATCGTCTCTGCCCCGGAAAGCGTCGAGTCTACCGGTGCTTGCTTGGCACTGACAACCGGCTCGGGAATGCGATGAATGTACTTAAGCGATTGGCGCGCAGAATTATCGCCGAGATCTCCGATATAAAGATAATCTTGACCGGCAATTGGTCCGGGGCCCAACGCGATATCCTCCCAATCGCGCGCGGTGACGCCGGCAATGGTGTAAACGCCGAGATGCTTGCCGTGCGTGTCGAGGGCATAAATGCAATTTTTGCCGCCGGAATCATTGTGCGTCCACAACACCTGAGAATTCTTTCGACTCGCCGCCAGGCCGGAGGCTTCTTTGATGGGTTTATGCTCGATAAGGCCACGATCGACCCGTTCGCCAAACTTGGGATTCTGAGCAGGAATTTCAAGCAGCATGCCCCCGGCCCCGAGAGTTATACCTATTGTCCAGCACCAAAATTTACGATGATTCATGGGTTGTCATCCTGTCAAAATGATCCTGCAAAATTACGAGCTGAAAAATAATCAAATGCTCAATCCTCGCATGAGATCCACGGTGCCGCGCAAGGTTTTGGGATCAATACGAACGTTCACACACCCTGCCACGCCCATCGAAAACGCGCGCTTCAATGCCGGCACGACTTCTTCCGGCTTCTCCACCCACTCGCCATAGCCGCCCAACGCCTCCACCATTTTTTCATAGCGCGTCTCTGCCAGATCCGTTGCAATCGAGGCCTTCTCACCCAACAAAGCAACTTGCGGATTGCGAATCTGGCCCCAGCCCGAATCATTTCCAATGAGTGAAACAATAGGGAGATGATGGCGGATCGCGGTGTCGAATTCCATACCGTTGAGGCCAAAGCTGCCATCGCCGTGCAGAATCAGCACTTTGTGATCCGGCTTCGCCAACTTTGCGGCGAGCGCGAACGACGGCCCAACGCCGAGACATCCGAACGGACCAGGATCCATCCAATTGCCAGGTTTAAGTACCGGCACGACGCGTGAAGCGCAGGCGACAAAGTCACCGCCATCGCCGATCACAATGGTTTTATCGTCAATGAATTTTATTACCTCGGCCAGCAAGCGATAGTGATTCATCGGCAATGCGTCGCTTTGCATCATTTTTTCAAGTTCAGCGTGCGTCTTTTGCTCGGCTTGCTTGATGAAATCGAACCATTCCTGGCGCAACGCCACGGGATGAATCGCATCCGTCAGCTCTTGCAGCACAAGACTCAAGTCGCCCGCCAGCCCCACATCATGATTGCGATTCTGGCCGAAATGGGTATCGGTTTTGTCGATCAAAATCAGCTTGGCTTTGGGATTGAACTTGCCATAGCCCAGGCGAAAGTCAAGCGGCGTGCCGACGATCACGACGACATCCGCTTGTTTGAAGGCCTCTTTGCGCGCATGCTGAAAAAAAAGTGGATGCGCCGGCGCAATGCAGCCGCGAGCAAGTCCGTTGAGAAAAATCGGCGCGTTGAGTTTCGCCGCCATTTTTTCAAAGGCCTCGTGCGCCTCTCCCCACCACAAATTGCTGCCGCCGAGAATCACCGGGGCATGCGCGCTGTTGAGCATGCTGGCGGCGATCATGATGCCGTCGGCGCTGGCGGCAGAGGGTTCCGCCGCGAACAGCGAATGCTGGCGCGACATCTCCTCAGCATTGATCGGCGCAAGCAGAACATCAATAGGCAATTCCAGATAAACCGGACCCGGCAAGCCAGACGTTGCCTGCCGAATCGCGGCTGCAACATACTCTCCAACGCGATCCGGCTCAGTCACACGGCGCGCCCATTTGGTGAGGGGCTTGAAGAGTTCGATTTGATTCATTTCCTGCAGCGCGCCGCGATCGGATTCTTTCACCGGCGCCGCGCCGGCAAGCACGAGCATGGGAGTATTCGCAAAGAAGGCATTGGCAACGCCGGTGACGGCGTCGGTCGCGCCCGGCCCGGCTGTGACCACGACGACGCCAAGTGAGCGTGTTTGGCGCGCCCAGCCGTCTGCGGCATGCGCTGCGGCCTGTTCGTGCCGCGTGTCGATCACGCGTATGCCCATTTTGGCAGCAGCAAGATAAATCGGAGCGATGTGGCCGCCGCACAACGTAAACAGATTTTTGACGCCCGCTTGTTTCAAAACCTGCGCGACCAGCGCGCCTGCGTTGAGAGGAGGCATGAGAGGCTCCTGAGGATATTAAACTTTAATGAGTAATGAGCTTCGATATCGCTGTTCGGTGGTTCTCTGATGCAACCAAGCTGCGGAAAAATGCTCCAAGTCTGCCGGGTTGTGATCGAGAAAGCTTATCAAGCTCGCAGCAATAGCAGGACTCATCCAACATCCCATTGCATGAAATTCTTCACGAAATTGCGCATACGATATCTCCCGTCATTCCCGAAGACAACTAATCAATTTTTTGGCAATAAGCAAGACGGGAAATAACATCGACGAAAGGAAATCGATTTGGGGCGGGAAGCAGCGGCGCGGAGAGTTCTGCCGCCAGAGTTTGAACGAGAGGTATTTGCTACAAATTGTACTTATGAATTTTATAGCGCATCGTGCGCAGACTAATCCCCAGGCGTTTTGCCGCTTCAGACTTGTTCCCACCGGCGCGCCGGATGGCGTCTTCGAGCACGAGTTTTTCAGCGGCTTCCATTTTTTCGCGATAGGTTTGGCCGCTGGCAATGAAGGAATTGGTGCCGGTAAAGGGGCGATTGCGCAGGCTGACCGTGAAGGGCAAATGCTCGGGCAGAATCGTGTCTCCCTCACCGAGCACGATGCTGTTTTCAATGGCGTTTTCCAATTCACGCACATTGCCGGGCCAGTGATAACTCATGCACATTTGCAGCGCCTCATCGGATATGCCCAGAACCGACTTCTGGTTGGCCGCGCTGTATTGTTTGACAAAATGTTCGATCAACAACGGAATATCTTCCAGGCGTTCGCGCAGCGGCGGTAAAAAAACCGGAATGACATTCAAACGATAATACAGATCCTCGCGAAATTGGCTGTTTAAAATCGCTTGCTCCAAATCGCGGTTGGTGGCGGTAATGACCCGCACATCCACATGAATCGATTCCGTACTGCCGAGACGGCTGATCTCCTTCTCTTGCAACAAACGCAACAGCTTCGTTTGCACGCTGGATGAAATATCGCCGATCTCGTCCAAAAAGATCGTTCCAGCATGCGCCAATTCAACCCGCCCAAATTTTCGGGCAGCAGCGCCGGTAAACGCGCCTTTTTCGTAACCGAACAGTTCGCTTTCCAACAGTGTTTCGGGGAATGCGCTGCAACTGATTTCAATAAGCGGACCGGCGGCGCGCGGACTGTTGTAATGAATCGCGCGGGCAACCAGTTCTTTGCCGGTGCCGCTTTCGCCGCGAATCAAGATGGTGGCCTGGCTTTTTGCCACTTTGGCGATTGTGCGAAAAACCTGTTGCATCGCCGGACTTTTGCCGATGATGCCTTCGTAGCGATATTGTTGTTGCAAACGATCACGCAGTTCTTCATTCTCTTGCCGCAATCTTTGCTCTTCTTCAGCTTTTTTGAGAATGACGAATAACTCGTCGAGATTGAGAGGTTTGGTGAGGTACTCGTAGACGCCGCGTTTCATGGCCTCGACGGCGTCCTTCACCGAACTGAAGGCCGTCATCACTATCGTCTTCATTTCCGGATTGATGGCGCGGCTGTTTTCATAGAGCTGCATGCCGTCGATCTCAGCCATCTTCAAATCCGTGAGCAGAATGTCAAAATTTTCCCGCTCGAGGCTGCGCAACGCCTTTTTGCCGCTTTCTACGCCAGCAACTTCGTGGCCTTCTTGTGTGAGAATCTGAACCAGGCCCGAAAGAGTGTTGCGATCATCTTCTGCAATAAGAATGCGTGCCATGAATGATTCTATTCCACAATATCCGCACTAAAGTCCGTTTCGCTGCGTCAAAAAATTTCGTGCTAAACAGCATTATCGTGTTGCTCGTTAAACGCGCGTTGCATCGCTGCCAGGCCTCTCCCCCACTCCACCGGCCAGCCCAACTCTGCCAGGGCCATTTCAATCGCAGCCATCAGGCCGATCATGTCAAGATGATCATAATCGCCCATATGGGTTACCCGAAAAATTTTGCCCTTCAATTGCCCCTGGCCGCCGGCGACGGTGATGCCGTATTTACTCCTTAACAACCCCGTGAAAGCTTTGCCATTTATGCCATTAGGGACTTTCACGGCGGTCAAAGCGTTCGAAGGAACTTGCGGGAAAATTTCAAGGCCAAGCGCTTGTATGCCGGCACGCATTGCAGAAGCCAAACGGGCATAATGTTGCCAATAAGACTCCAGGCCGTTTGCGCGCATGCGGCGCAGGGACTCTGCCAGGCTGACGACGGTGGTGATGGCCGGCGTCCAGGCGGTGCCCTGCTCTTGTGCGGCTTTGTGCGCGGCGGTGAAATCAAAATAATAGCGCGGCTGCGTGCTGTGTTTGTGCTTTTGCCATGCCCGTTGGCTAAGCGCCACGAACGCCAAGCCGGGCGGCGCCATTGCGCCTTTTTGAGAGCCGGATACGCACGCGTCAATGCCCCACGCATCAAAATAAAACGGCAACACGCCAACCGAAGTTATGCCATCAACAACGACCAGAGCCTCAGAATGTGCATGCACAATTTCAGCGAGACGTTTGACATCCGTGAAGCCTCCCGTCGAGGTCTCGCTATGGGTGCAAAACACGCCGGTTAAACCGTTCGTCGCCTTTACCACGCCCTCGAATACCTCGAGATCCAGCGCATCGCCCCAGGTTGGCATCGCCGAAATAACACTCAAGCCATAAGCGCGGCCCAATTCTGCCCAGCGTTCGCCAAACTTACCGCCTTCGATGACGATCACTTTATCGCCGGGATTAAACAAATTGCAAACGCATGCTTCCATTCCGCCGGTGCCGGAGGCAGTGAGCAGAACCACTTCCTGCTGGGTTTGAAAAAAGTATTGCAAATTCGCCTGCAGCTCTTGAAAAATTTCTTTGAAGGCCGGACCGCGATGATAGGGAAACATCGCGCCGGCAGCAAGGCGAACGGCCTCCGGAATTTGCGTGGGGCCGGGCGTAAAAAGACGAGAGCGCATAAGGTCGACGTTTATTAATTATTTCGGCAACGCGTTGGCCGTTGCCATCTTCATTAATCTGCCATCATCGTGTTTTGCCGGAACGCCCGGCCGTGGCAGGCCGGGAAATCAGGCGCGCTACAAACATTGGTTGATCGTCTGCCACAACTCCTTGCGGCCGAAATCCGTTTGCGCCGAAAACATCAACACGTGCGCAATTTGCAGATGCGCGAGGCTGGAAACGATCTCGCGGCGCCTGTTGGCACGCTGATTATTCGAGAGCTTGTCGGTTTTAGTTGCAACGACAATGACGGGCAGTTTCAAAGAAACGAACCAGAGCAGCAGCTCAAGGTCGCTTTCCAGCGCGCCATGGCGGCTGTCGATAATCGCAATGGCAGCGCGCAGAGTGCGAACCTGTTCGAAATAACCTTCGATCAAACGGCGCCATGCTTCGCGCTCGGTTTGCGAGACCTTGGCATAGCCATAACCGGGCAAATCGACAAAATAAAAAGAGCGATGGAATTCGCCGGTTTGCGTGAGACGATAGAAATTGAGTTGGCGCGTTTTGCCAGGCGTGCTGCTGGTGCGCGCGAGATTCTTGCGCCCCACCAGGCAATTGATGAGGCTCGATTTTCCCACATTCGAGCGGCCGCAAAAAGCGATCTGGGGCAAATCATCTTTGGGAAATTGCGCGCGCTGCGCCGCGCTGATAATGAATTCCGCTGCGGCAATTCTCATGGTAAATCCAATGGTTTCAAAATTGGCAACATTGCACAGGCCATTGTTTGCGCAAGAACACCAAAAAAAAACGCCCGCCATAATCAAGCGAGCGTCGCAATATAACCAAAGAGATGGCCGCAGTCAAATCAAATCTCGCGCTATCGAATAACGGCCAGCTTGCGCGTCGCCGCAAAACCTTCACTCTCCAAACGATAAAAATAAATCCCGGAAGCGAGACTGCTGGCATTGAACTCGACACGATGTGCGCCGGCAGCAAAGTCCCCATTGGCCAACAAGCGTACCAACTCACCGGACAGATTGTAGACCGCAAGCTTGATTTTCCCCGCGCGAGACAGATCGAATCGAATCGTCGTGGAAGGATTGAAGGGGTTGGGATAGTTTTGATACAGGGAAGGTGTGGTTGGAAGAGTATGATCAACGGGGTTTCCTGCTACCGCCATCGGGTTGCTGCGGCCGGTGGCGAAAGTGGCGACGCCGCCGAGGTCGGCAACGTAAAGAAAGCGGCCATCCGGTGAAAGCTCCAAGTCTGCCGGGTCAAACATGCCGTAGACGTCATCCTTCCAGCTCTGGAAACTTTCACGCTGCATCAACTGACCACTGACGCTGTCGCGATCGAAAAAGGCTAACATGCTCGCACCGTAGCCGATACCGCCGACGAGCGCATAGACTGCCAAGCCATCGGCGGAAATCTCCAAATCGCGCACCTCTCCCCAGCCGTGGAAATCGAGCCGATGCGCGAACCCCAGCTCCCCCGACAGCGCATCCCGCTTTAGAATCGCAATGGCTGGTTCGCCGTCGGCATCGGCGTCCGAATCGGCGGTCGTTGCGTAAACATGCCGGCCCTCCGGCGAGACTTTGATGGCCATACCGGCCCAGTCGGAAACATTTCTTATCATGAGCCTGCTGCGAAAGGAAAGCTCCCCGGTTTGAGTGTTCCGTTCGAACGTGGCAATCTTCTGCAACAGATCGTTGCCGACGTGGTTGCAATAAAAGTTCCTGCCTTCCGGGGAGAGCGCCATCGAGACGATTTCAAACAAGCCATGCGGCCGGCCGTCGAGCTTTTGCACGAGGGCGAGCTCGCCGGTCTGGGGATTTCGCTGGTAAACCCGCAGGAACATTTTGTCATTGAGATAAAGATGCGATCCCTCAGGGGAAAAGACCATGGCGCCACCCCATTCCAGATATGTTGGGACGACGAGAGAGTCATGCCGGGTTTGAACAAGCTGCAAGTCGCCGCTGGCGGGATCGATTGCAAAAGTTGTCAGGGTGCCCTTCTCGAAGCTCGAAACGTAGAGATGCCGGCCGTCGGGCGCCATGACCATCGCGTTGAGGCTCGCGAGCGAATCACTTCGCACGAGCGCAAGAGCGCCCTTCGCCTGTTGTCGGGAGAAGGTGCTGATGCCCGCGTCTTCGAAGCGTGTACCAACATAGAGAAAGCGGCCATCCGGCGAGACTTCGATGGAGCGTGAGCCACGCAACCGGTCGGTGCCGCCAATATTATTTTTGAATTGTTGGGCCAGCGACAGTGCTCCTGTGGAGACATCCCTTTTAAATATCGAATGCCGGCTGCGGCCATCAATCATATATATGGCATCTCCATTGGGCGACATGCAAATGCGCGAGGGTTGGTCGGAAGTGTAGTAATCGATCTTGAGCAGATGATCATCCACTACCGTAAGCTGACCAGTGCTGTCATCAATTTGGTACAAGGCGAAATAGCTGGCGTTATTGTAATGGAGAAAATAAATCTGCGAACCGTCTGGAGAGGTGACTAAGTTTTTCAGGCTATTATGGTTGATCGTCTGTCGAACTTGTAGCTCACCATCTGCCTCACCACGAGCAAAAACGAATAGCTTGCCAGCAAACAAATTGATAACATAGATAATTTCGCCACCAGGAGAAGCGGTTATGCCACCACGTTCCCACCTCCCATCGGGAGTTGGCCCTGTGTCATAGAGGTTTTGATAATCAATTCTTCCAGTATTCAAGCTGCGACCAAGAATGACAATCTTGGTCCCGTTCTTCCCTCCACCGTAGAGATGTTTTCCATCCGGCGAAATCGCGATCCACGCTGGAACATTGAAGCCGCCCAACTCGGGCGCGCCATTTTTCAAGACCTGAACTTTCGTGATTTCGCCGCTTTCAATGTCGCGAGCAAAGGCTGCCACAAGGCCAACGCCGCTGTAAAACCAATAAAGGTGCCGGCCCTCGGGTGACATCAAAAGCTTGTGATTGCGCTCCACAAAGGGCCGAGTGCCACGCTGCCGGCCAAAGGCACTATCGTGAATCACTTGTTTGAGTGTGATGTTGCCCGTGGACGTATCTCTGGCAAAGAGCAGCAAAGTTTGCTGGTTCTGACAGACACCGTACAAATAGCGACCATCGGGTGCCAGGGCGAGATCCGTAACATTGTAAACGTCGCGCACACCCTCGTGATCATTGTTGAGAACCTGAACGACCTCGAGGGTATCAACACCATCACGGCGTTGAAAAACTGCAATCGTGTTGATGCCGCCGGCGTAGACATTCCTGCCATCGGCCGAGCAGATGATGGCGTTATCCAGATCGGTATCGGAAACAAAGGAGACAAAGCCGGTTTCCTGTGCGTAATTGAATGAGTAGAATAGCAGCATTGAAGCGATGACAGAAGCTCGAACACGATCGACCTGTCGACAAATTGGTTGACGGTTGAAATCATCCTGACGCATAAGCATTGTCTTATTCGGGTTAATTGAATATCAAAATCTAGTAAGATGAGCGCCGGATATTATACCGTCACTCGACTCATCCCGAAGAAAGATCAATCAAGTATCTCTGATCCCGTAGAGCCGCCAATCGGGCTTTGCAGCGTCTCGCCAGTAAAGCCTGACTTCGCCCCATCCGATACGATTTCATCTTACAACCAACATCTTTCGAACCTTATCGAACTCGGGAGTATGCAACCGGTAGAAGTACACTCCGGAAGCTACCGAAACACCTTGATGATTGTGACCGTCCCAAATTCTGGCATGATAGCCGGCTTCCATTGGCTCATCGATGAGCGTCCGCACGCGACGCCCCAGCACGTCATAAATGATCAGAGCCACGTGAGTTGCCTTGGGGAGATCAAGCGTGATCACGGTTACCGGATTGAAGGGGTTGGGATAATTTTGTGAGAGGGAAGGTGTGGTTGGAAGAGCTTGATCAACGGGGTTTCCTGCTACCGCTGTCGTGTTGCTGCGGCCGGTGGCGAAAGTAGCGACGCCGCCGAGGTCGGCAACGTAAAGATGCGTCTGGTCAGGAGCAAGCGCGAGCTCAAAAGGGTCGAACATGCCATACACGCCATTCGTCCAGCTTTCGAATTGCTCTTTGAGCGAAAGGCGGCCACTGGTTGAATCGCGTTCAAGGAAAGCCACCATGCCCGAGCTGTAGCCGGTGCACGTTGCCAGCGCATAGAGAATCTGCCCGTCGGGGGTAAACGTCAAATCACGAATCTCACACCAGCCGGGAAGCGTCAGGTTTTGAATGGGCCGGAGTACGCCAGAGATGCGGTCTCGTTCAAAGACGCTAATCACCGGTTCGCCGTCAAAATCAGCGTCGCGATCGATGGTGGCGGCGTACAGATGGCGGCCGTCGGGTGAAACGTGCATGGCGGTGGCAGCGCTCAAGGGATCGAGATTGAGCTCATCCGCAAAGATCATCTGCCCGGTATTTGAATCGCGCGAGAAAATTGAGATGTGATCATAAACAGGATTGGGATGGGAACCGCTCCAGTATGCATGTGCTCCGTCTGGAGCAACAGCCAGAGCTTGCATGCGGTAAGAGTTGTAGTCGCGACCATTGATTTTTTGCAATCGTTCCAAGACACCAGAGCCTGGGTCGCGACGATATACGGTCAACTCGGTGTCGGTTGTAACATAGAGATGCAAGCCATCGGGAGTAAACGTCATGGAAAAATCCCGGCCAGCGCCGGAGCCATCGTTGGGCATTGTTGGCAGTTGCCGCAAACCACCGGTACGGCGGTCACGCGCAAAGGCTTCAAATGGGGTCTTTTCATTTTTGGTCACATACAAATGTTCGCCGTCCGGCGACATCACCATCACCCGGGCGTTGGGCAGAGGATAAAACTCCGTGAGCGTAAGCCGGCCATCGTGGCTATTACGGCCAAAGATATTGATGCCGGCATCGTCGCCTTGAGCGCCAACATAGACGAACTCGCCATCGGGTGAGACTTCAACTGAGCGCGAGACATGCAGACGGTCGGTGCCGCCGAAATGGTTGCTTACCTTGTTTGATAATGTTAATTCTCCGAAAATTGAGTCAACTCCGAATATTGTCACTGCGTTTTCACTTGAAAGGAGAATCGACAAATCAATCGGACAAAGTGTTAGACTTGCGGCTGTCGTAAAACTGCCGTCAATGACTTGTGTCAAGTTGAGCTGGCCCGATTCAGTTTCTCTCGTAAACGCTGCAATGTCTCCATTTCTACCCAGGTAGACATGGGAACCGCTATTTGACATCAATATCGCTCTTGGGCCAGGCTGACTTATTTTGTCTAAGAGAGAGAGATTACCATCTTCAGTATTTCGGGTGAATACAAGAAGACGGCTGGATCCGAAGTTAGTGGCATACACCGAGGTACCGTCCGGCGAGACAAGAATCGTACTTGCGAGCCAGGAGCCGACTCGTGTCGAGTCTGTATCGTAAACTTTCTCGAAACTGATTTGACCGGTCAACTGGTCACGAGCCATCACGAGTACTTTGTATCCATTATAGCCGGCGCCGTATAGGAATCGGCCATCTGGTGAAATGGCTAGTGAGCTGGGTACTTTGAATCCGCCTAGATTTGCATCCCCGTTTTTCAAAGCCTGAATCTTTCTGATACTGCCGCTTTGCTTGTCCCGAGCGAAGACAGCGATGACATTGTCAGAATAATTCGACGCCGGGCTGTAGAGCCAGTAGAGATGTGAGCCGTCAGCAGAGATCAAAAGCTCGTAGTTGTATTCCACGAACGGAATCGTTTGATAAAAGCTGGTAAAGGCGCTGTCCCGAAAGGATTCAACCAATGTGATTTCGCCCGTGGAGGTGTCGCGCGAAAACAGGAGCAAAGATTGATTGATGATTTCTACGGCGTATAAGAAGCGGCCATCCGGCGTGACGGCGAGATCTATGATATTGTGAATTCCCCGAATGTCTGCAACATCATTATTGAGTACCTGCAGAGTAGTGAGGGAGTGATCTGCGTTGTGCGCGAAGGCCACTAGCGTGAAAGCGCCGCCAGCATAAACGTTTTTACCGTCAGGTGAGCACGTAATGCTGTAACCGAGGTGAGTATCAGCGATATAGGAGACGAAGCCGGCAGGCTGGCTGAAAGCCGAGGTGGACGTGATCAAAAAACAGATGCCTAAAATGAGATGGCAGCGAACTTTTTCAGCCCAGCTCTCCACCCTGCCAGTCACGCGATTGAGAAATTGTTCGGTCATGGAATTGTCGGTGTTGTTTTGTACGTACTGCGCTTGCGTGCGGAAACCGCCGGGTTGGTGGCGGCGACGAAGGTGTTGTCAGTATGGGGGGGAGTTGAGTTAGAGAATTGGATATCACCGCACCAGCGCCAGCTTACGCGTCGCCACAAAGCCTTCACCCTCCAGGCGATAAAAATAAACTCCGGAAGCCAGCCCGCTGGCGTCGAACTTAACGCGATGAGAGCCGGTAGCAAAATTTCCATTAGCCAACAAGCTCACCAGCTCGCCACGAAGATTGTAAACGGCGAGCTTGACTCTTCCGGCTTGGGGCAGGTCAAAACCAATGGTGGTGGAGGGATTAAAGGGATTGGGATAGTTTTGTGAGAGAGAATATGCCGCCGGGAAGGTCCGACTTATATGATTCTCTGTGACACTCGTTGTATTACTGCGGCCGGTGGCAAAGGTGGCGACGCCGTTCACGTCCGCAATATAGATAAAGCGGCCGTCGGGCGAGAGCGACAAGTCTCTCGGTGAGAACATGCCATACACACCCTCCTTCCAACTTTGGAAACGTTCTCGCAACGTCAGTTCTCCGGTGGCGGCATCACGATCGAAAAACGCCAGCAAGCCCGCGCCATAGCCTTCGCCACTGACCAGGGCATATACTTTGAGCCCATCGGAGGAAATCTCCAAACCCCGCGTTTCACTCCAGCCGGTGATGAGCACGCTCTGTTGAGAAGTCAGTTCTCCCGTGATCGCGTCACGGTTGAATATCAGAATCCGCGGTTCGCCGTCGTAATCCGCTTCAAAATCACCGGTCGTGGCATAAACATGCCTGCCGTCCGGTGCGACCTTGATGGCCATGGCGCCCCAAGGATACGTATACTCGCCGTTGAGCGTCACTTTGCTGCCAAAAGATAGCTCGCCGGTTTGGGTGTTTCGTTCGAACGTTGCAATCACTTGCGGCCGGCCGTTGGTGAAATTGTTCCAGTACAAGTGCCGCCCGTCAGGCGAAACGGCCAGGGAAATCAGCTCGTGCAGGCCGTATTCCTGTCCCGGGAGTTTTTGAACGGGAGAAATTGTGCCGGTGAGGGGATCACGTTGGTAAACACGCAGATTGGTTCCATCGTTGAAATAGAGGTGTAAACCGTCCGGTGAAAAAGCCATCGTGCCGCCCCATTCCAAATACACGTTTTGGTTAAGAGTATCGTGCAAAGTTTGTACAGGCAGTAAGCCGCCCACGGCTTGATCAATGGCCAAAGCTGAAATCGTATTCTTCTTAACACTTGACACGTAGAGATGCCGGCCGTCGGGCGCCATGATCATGGCGCTGACGTCAGGCAGAGAATCGCTTCGCGTCAAGGTGAGAGTGCCTTGGTCCTGATCGCGAGCAAAAGTGCTGATGCCGGCATCTTCGATACGCGCAGCGACATAGAGAAACCGGCCATCGGGCGAGGTTTCCACGGAGCGTGAGCGGCCAAGCCGGTCCGTGCCGCCGAGGTTGTTATCGAAGATCTGTTGTGAGACGAGCTTGCCGCTCATTTCGTCTCTGGCAAGAACTTGACCACCTACCAGTATTATATTGTTGCCGTCCGGCGACATGATTATGCCAGACGGTGATCGTCCGCCATGGGACTCTTCAAACATCTCCATAAACTTGAGTTCTGCCGATTGAGTGCTTCTTGCATAAATTGCAAAGCGACCGCCCCAAATTTCTATGTAAAGGTTCTTTCCATCAGGCGACAACAAAACAGTAGACGGTGTGGGGTGAGATATGCTCTGAAAAAAATCCAGATCACCCGTGTATCGGTCACGGTGGAAGATAAAGACTTTATCGTAGTCGTAACTGTCGGCGTACGTGGCATAGACTGATTGGCTATCGGGTGAAACGATGATGCTGCTATTGAACCATGCACCAGTACTTAGCGGCGGAGTCTTATAGGTTTTCATTAATTGTAATCGGCCGCTGGATATCTCTTGAGAAATCCACATAACTACATTATCGTTATAACCACAGCCATAAATATCTTTGCTGTTCGGCGAGACAGCGATTGAACTTGGAATATTGAATCCACCAAGAGCCGGGTCACCATTCTTAATTGTTTGAATCCTTTCGAGATAACCGGTTTGCTTATTTCGCCTAAATACTGCAAGACGATTATCTGGGTAATGCCATAGTGGACTGTAAAGCCAGAAAAGGTGTGCGCCATCCGGAGAAAGCAAGAGTCTATAATTTCTTTCCACAGCCGGCACATCACCGTATCGGCTGAAAAATGCACTATCTTTGATCGCGTCTTTTAGAAGAATCTCACCAGTAGCCAAATCTCTTGTAAAGAGAAGCAAGGTTTGATCGGCGCCCCTAATGGCATAAACGTAACGTCCATCCGGCGCGACTACCATGTCTACGATCCGTCCAATTTGAGCCACACCTTGATGGTCATTATTGAGCACTTGCCGAGTCACAAGGCTGCCATCCGCTTGACGCGCGAAAACGACGATCGTGTACAAGCCGCCGGCATAGACGTTTTTGCCGTCCGGTGAGCAAGCCAGGCAATAACTGACTTCGGTATCTCCAATATGGGATATAAAACGTGGTTGAGCTTGCCCGGTTCCGGGTAGCAATGTCGCTCCAAAGACGAACACCAGAAAAATGCGACGAATTGGGGCATGTAACCTTCCAGAGCAGAGCAATTGCCGAGAATCGTTTTTTTTCATGAACCTTCGCTTCAGCTTGCCAAGGGCTTGGGGAATTATCTTGACCGCAACTTAAATAACTACCGGCATTAGAGCAAAGGTGAAGAACTTTTTTGAAGGAAATTTCAAGGGTCGCCCCGATACCTAACCCATGACAAAATGCGAAAGGAGAAAGCACATCTTTGCGCTTTCTCCTTTCTTGAGATATCCTCATTCTAACTCATCGCAATAGGGTTAGCTTTCTCACATAGGTGAGGCTATTTGCGTGCATGCGACAAAAATAAAGTCCGGATCCGGCGAAAGCGCCTTCATCGTTTTTGCCGTCCCAGGTAACGGCATGATAGCCTGCTTCTTGCTGCTCATTCACCAGCGTCCGTACCTTGCGACCGAGCATGTCGAATATGGTAATGCTTATCTGTCCCGCCTTCGGCAGATCATACTTGATCATGGTAGTCGGATTGAATGGATTCGGATAATTGTGGTGCAACGCAAACCGCTCAGGCAAGCGAGGATCGCTCTGGGCCGACTCGGCAGGCATGGCCACCTTGCGCGGCGGACCATTATATGTTCCAATCCAAACGCCGTTGCCATGCGTGGGCATGATGATTTTATCGGGGTTGTTCGGAAAAAATGCCATCGTCACAGCATCCGGCCATTGGTGCTGGGTGATACTATTTGATAACCTGGTTACTTGAAGCTGCTGACCATTCTCTGTAATCTCCCAGAGGTTCATGAGTTTGTAATTGTCTTCACCTTTCAATTTGGGATTGTCAGAATCGGCGCTGTTGTTTTCGCGCAGACTGAAGCGATATGTTACCGCAATGATACTTGAGCTAATGGGATCTTCTGCCAGGCCGCCAATAGCCATTGTCATGCTTGTCGGGTCATTGGAAGGGAGCTTGTTTTCTCCACCAATAACCCATATGTTCGGATTGTTTGGGGTTGGTGGGGTTGGTTTTGTCCATCGAATCAAACCTCCCGTATAGTTCTCTCCTGGGCTGTCCTTGGCTGTTGGCAAATGTCCTGATGTTACGCCGGCCCATACATGAGTCGAGGTGACCAACAGATTAATCACATCAGTGGCGACGTTTTTGTCACCCGTGAAGTCATTTGGTTCAGTACTGCCGGTATATCTTCCTCTAATGACCTCGTCCACACGCTCAATGCAATCTGTCGGGTCGAAATTGGCACGATTATTCTTGAGCTCAAGACGAAATACCCCTCCACTCGGCCAGTGCCGGGCAACGTAGAGATAATCCGTATTAACATCAGGATCAAACGCCAAGCGCGAGTAATTGTGATGCCGGCCAATGTTTGCAGGAATGAGATTGGTGAGCTCAGGATCAGTGATTTGTACAAAATCACCAGAGTTGAACGTGGGATCCAGCGTGCCGTTCGTATTGATCCGGGCATAATAAATTCCGCGATTGCGTGCGGCAACAAACACCCCTCTGCTATCATCCTTCACATCGAATACAAACGCCTGAATCATCGCATCCGGCAGGCCCTTAAATGGGCTGTTCGGCCCGCCGGCAATGATCTCCCAATCTTCCGGGCCGCCGGCGCCGGCGAGAGTGTTTTTGAGCAAGCCGCCTTGGCCCACCTCGTTTGGCCGAAGATTGCGCGTGCCGGCAGAAGCGATCACGGTGTTGGCATTCTGCGGGTGAAAAGCGAGATGATAAATGAACTGGTTCAACGTGTTGCCGTTGCCGTCTTGATACCACTGCGAAGTTGCCAGCCGGCGCTGCGACCATTTCACGGGATTATCGTTGATGTTCGTGGTGCGCAACAGGCCGTTATCGCCGCAACCAACCAGCACGACATTGGCATTATCCGGCTTGAACACTGCCTGCTGGCCGTTGAAAAAGACTTCATCCATGCCGCGGCTGACATAGGCATCGTCGCCGTTCGCATCTGTACCGGCTTTGGCCGTAAAAATTTGCTGATAGTAGCGGGGTGAATCAAACTGAAAAAGCGGGAAGGTTCCATCTCCCGGCCCCTGCGCTTCCCCAGCGCCGCCGCCCGGAGCTTTGAGCGGGCCATAGCCCCAGCACCCGTAAACCGTGGGATGCGCATGCGGATCTTCGGGATTGATATCGAGGCTGCCGAATTTGAGCGGGCTATTGCCCTCACTGTCAAGCTCACGATATCCCACATCATTCGTTCCAAACGGAGAAGCCAGATCGGGCGAGACGATTTCACGAAAGACATTGGTTCCACCGGCAAGGGTATTGTTTGTCACCGCCAAGTAAATGCGCAGCTCCAATTCCTTGCCCAAGAATAGCTCGAAAGCCGTGCGCGTGCAACTTGACTTTGCGGCAAGGCGCCCGAGCCGCCGACCGGCATGTTTCATAACCCAGTTGGGTTGATTGGGCGAAGTTGCTTGACTCTGTGGCGATTCTGCCAACAAATCACTCAGCGCAGCCAGATTGGTAAGGGCGCGATAAACGCCTCCGCCGTCGACATTTTTGTCGGTGTAACTGGTGACCCAGGCATGAAATGTCGAGCCAGCTTGATTGGGATTTGGCGCGGCACTGTTGTGGAGCGAAACCAGGCTAACAGGATTCTTGATCGGATTGCCGCCGGGATTGGTTGTAATCTTAACGAAATTCACCTGTTCGCCGCTTCCAAACGCGGGTGTAAACATGTTGTTGCTGTAATAAACGCCGCCTTTATATGCGAAAGGAGCATCTTTGTCTGTTTTGGCAAAGCCGGTGGTCACAAAAACATGAATAGCATTGTTGTCAGAGCAGGTGGCGTAATCAATATCATAAACAATCTCGTCTGGATCAGCGCCATCAATGGTGACGGCATCCCAGTTTTGCCCGCCGTCGCTGGAGCGCAACAGAGTTCCCAGGCCAAACCGCGTCACCGGTTTTTCGCGCAGATCACCGATGCCCGCCAGCATGAAATTCGTGTTCAAGGGATATTCTCTGATGATGCCGATCCAAGGGTAGCGGCCGTCTTCGGCTTTCATTGCGGCAAAGCCTGGGTCACTGCGCTCAGGCATGTTGGCTGCCAGCCAATTACCGCCGGCTGCTGAACCGTAATGAATGCCTTCCCCGCTTCCAATAATGATCCTCGTATTTGGCACGTTGAAAGCTATGGTGGTGAGGTTGGCATCGGGAACATCGGCTTCAGTTGACGCAGCGGGATCCCAAATCCGCTCCCATGAATCGCCGAGATCCGAAGAACGAAAAAGCCCCGATACATCTGTGGCAAGATAAAGATGAGGAGTACTGAGCGGATTTCCGATGAGATGATAGGGATCGAAACGAATTTCCTGGCAAAAGCCTCCGCCGCCCAGGGATTGGTTTTGCCAAGTGAAGCCGCTTTGGCCAAACGTTTGCCTGCCAAGCGCCAGACATACAAACGCTGTCACTAAAAGTTGGAGCGCCTTTGACATGTCAAAGCTCCTTTCCTGAATGAAAGTTTGAATCTACGGCGACAGGCAACCCCGCGTCAAAGAAGCATGCCGTGTTAGGAATGAAAGTGGGGAGGGTTGAAGTACGAGGATTAAGAGGCGGTCACCCCACCGCAAAGTAAAAATTTTGTGGCGTATGCCAAGAAATTTTCGGGGTGGTATGATGCCGATTAAACGTCACGCGGCTTTCAAGTCACGGCCCAAGACCGGAAAAATCTTCTCGGTCGCAATAGCTTTCCGGGATAATACTAGAAAACTGTGAAATGATGAGCCTTGGTCAATTGATCGCTGCAGGCCGAGAAGGCATCCGCTTGCGCATTCGCCTGCGCCGGGACGTTGTCGTCTTGGAAGTTTCCTGAGCGGGCAATTGCTCGCCGGGTTCTTTTTCGCACAAAACGAGTTGCAGCACTTCTTCCACGTGCTTGACCGTGATCACTTCGATGCCTTTGCGCAAGGGCGCCGGCAGTTCTTTCAGATCTTTGGCGTTTTCCTGGGGAATAATCACCTTCTTGATGCCCAGGCGCTGCGCGGCCAGCATCTTCTCATTTAGTCCGCCGATGGCAAGCACGGATCCGCGTAACGTGATTTCGCCGGTCAGCGCAATGTCGCGGCGCACTGCACGGTTGCTCAACGCAGAGACCATCGCGGCCACCAAAGTAATGCCGGCAGACGGTCCATCTTTTGGAATCGAGCCTTCGGGGATGTGAATATGAAGATCCATGTCCTTCCAGAAGTCGCCGCGAATGCCAAGTTTGGCCGCATTGGTGCGAATGAACGATAATGCCGCACGCGCGCTTTCTTTCATAACGTCGCCGAGCTTGCCGGTCAAAACAAGATTGCCCTTGCCCGGCATGAGGCTCACTTCGATGTCGAGCACGTCGCCGCCGTAGCGTGTCCACGCCAGGCCTGTGGCGGTTCCGATGGCACGCTGCTCGGTGAGCGGGCGTTGCGGATACTTGGGAAAGCCGAGATCCACTTCGAGAGCGCGCGGCGTGATTTCGCGGCGTTTCAGCTCGCCTTTGGTGGTTATGGCATAGGCAGTCTTGCGGCAAACCGAAGCCAGCTCGCGCTCGAGGTTGCGCACGCCAGCCTCGCGGGTGTATTCGCGGATGATCTTGAGAATGGCGGCATCTGAAAAGCGGAGCTGCTCGGCGGTGAGGCCGTGTTCGCGCAGCAATTTGGGCAGCAGGAAACCTTTCGCGATTTCCAGCTTGTCATGCTCCAGATAGCCCGGCAGATCGATCAATTCCATGCGGTCCAGCAGGGGCTCGGGAATTTGGCTGCGCACGTTCGCGGTGGTAATGAACAACACCTGGCTGAGATCGTAATCGACTTCGAGATAATGATCGTTGAAAACTTTGTTCTGCTCGGGATCGAGTACTTCGAGCAGCGCGGCCGCCGGGTCGCCGTGAAAATCGAACGTCATCTTGTCGATTTCGTCGAGCAAAAAGACCGGATTAATGGATTTGGCGCGCTTCATGCTTTGAATGATGCGGCCCGGCATCGAACCGATGTAGGTGCGGCGATGCCCGCGGATTTCCGCTTCGTCGCGCACGCCGCCCAACGACATGCGCACGAAATTGCGTCCCATGGCGCGTGAAATTGACTTTGCGAGAGAAGTTTTGCCCACGCCCGGCGGGCCCACCAGACACAAAATCGGGCCTTTCATTTTTTGCACGAGCTGCAACACGGCAAGTTGTTCGAGAATGCGTTTCTTGGGATTTTCCAAGCCATGATGATCCTCGTCGAGAATCATTCTGGCATTTTGCACCTCGAGCACATCCTCGGTTTTTGCTACCCAGGGCAATGCGATCAACCAATCGATATAATTGCGAAT
>SZPB01000080.1 GCA_030263535.1 Cytophagia bacterium CHB2 | reverse complement strand
AAATCACCACTGTGGCTTGTCGATAAATCCTGCCCCGCGCAGCGGGGCTCCGTTCAACACGCGGCTGCTGCGGACTGCGGGGCAGAGGCATAATTTTCATGATGTGGAAGATTTGAACATCCGATTTTTACCAACCGTTTTCTCGCCCCGCAGCCGCAGAGCCGCAGCGTTGGTGTGCGAATGGGCCATCTTCGCAGAACAAAGCCGAACCTCATCAATCCTGTTATCCTGTTCATCCTGTCAACTTTTTCAGGGCTTGCGCCGTCGCGTCGGAAGGTCTTTGGGACTGGTGGCGCTGCGCTTGGGCCTACGGCGAGCGGGCTGCCCTGGCATCGCCTTCGCCGAGGCTTTGCCAACCGAGGCCGTTTTCTTGAGAGCCTTGGCCTGCCGAGATTTGGCTGATTCTGCGAGATCTTTGTAACCAGCCTCCAAAACATGCACCTGCTCAGCCAGCGCCAGTATCGTTGTTTGCTGCTCCTTCACCACGCTGGTCAACACACCAACGATGTCCATCAGGCTGATCATCGTTCGGTCGGCGCTGGCGGCAACGGCAGGCACTTCTTCAGCGATGAACCCAACATGGCATCTCTGCTGTCGATCACCCTTGAAAACAAACTTCACCGGCCTGAGGTTGGTCAATATCTCCACCGCCTCCTGGCTGGAAAGATCGTTGATGCGTTCTTTGTTAACCAAGGATGAAGTCTGGTAGACGCCAAACAAATCGATGGATGCCACTGGAGCCTGACTATTGCCGGTATGAAAATGAATGACATTGCCGGAATGCAGCCTCAAATTGTAGGCAGTGTGTCGCGTGCCAACCGTTTCATAGGGAAAAGGAAAGCCGATATCACCGGGCGGGTCAATGCCGATGGCGATGCCATTCAGGATCGCGCCTGCGGGTACGTGCAAGCGCGCTGCGGGCGTAGCAGTGCCGATGCCGACATTACCGTCATTGCGCACCGCCAGAAGACTATTTTGCGCCGCGTTGTTGATGAGCAGCGCCAGCTTGGACGCATCACTCGTCTCCCCCTGGATTCTCACGGTTTCTTGATTGTTTTGGCGGGTCCCAAAGCCAAAATGGCCATCGCCATCGATTCGCAATCGCTCTTTTCCTTTTGTTGCCATAGCGATGCTATTGGCATCAGGATAGTAGAAAACGGTTTTCAGAAGTTTTTCAAATTCAGCCATCGGATTGTTCCTTTCGCGGGAAATCTTTTACTGCAGCGGCAGCACCGTCACCGCCGGCGGTTCCGGCAGATTGAGCCGACTAAAATGCAGCACGACGTCGATCCACTCCGGCAGCGGGCTGGCGACGGCATAGAGCAGCCACCCCTCCGCGAAAACCGGAATGTCGGCAACTGTGCACACCGTCTCGGTTTTTCCGGCGGGCCATTGCGCATATCCGGCAAAGCGGCCATAGCCTTCCACTTCACCAATGGGACTCACCGTTAGTCCCGTTGCGCGTAAAGAATCCAGTGGCGCCGGCCGGAGCTTCATCAGTTGCTCGGCACCGGGCATTTCCTGAGTCACAAAAAAGATGATTTCTATAGGCGGTTCGTTTGCCGGCCGGGAGAGATCGAGCTGCTGCAAAATCGGGAATACCGACTCCACGCCGGAAATTTTCAACACGTGAGTAGACGGCATAGCCAGTGGCAAGCGCAAGGGCCCGACCGTGGGATAGTAGTTCTTGTCGCAGCTTAGCCCCAACAATGGCAGCAGAGCAACAATCAGAAGGATTCTGCCTAATGCCGGTATTCGAATGCGTTTTGTCATAGCGTTTCCTTGTCAGAGCTTGCCGGCGCGCAGTTCCACAATGAACGGATCGTACGCGGTCGTGGGCCGGCCGGAGGTGAGTGCGAGATAGAAATCGCGCGCGATATCGCCTTGCTGCTCGCGATTGAAGTCGCGCAAATGCTTGCCTGCTGCGAAAGCCGCCAGCAGAGCTGGCTCGCCGCCATAACCGTAGCCGCCGGTGGCTTGCGCGTGCAGCGCTTCACCCATATACTGGCTGCCGACGTGTTCGTATTGCGAGACGTGAGTCAACTCATGAATCAGCCAGGCCATGTCACTGTTGCCGGGTGCGGTTTTGATTTTGTGGTTGAAATTGATGGTGTGGAAAGTCGTGACCCCCATGCCGCCGCCGCCACTGAACAAGGAGCCGATCCAGGCGATCAACGAATACTCATCAATGCGCACCTGCCAGTAACTGATGCTGCTGCCGAAGACTTTCTTGGCCTCGGCGATTTCGGTGGAAGACAGCGTGCGCGTGTTGAACTTGATGATTTGCCAAAGCAAATCCATGATCTCGCCGATACCGATCACGTCCAGCAGTTTGGTGATCAGCCTGCCGACCCAGGCGGCCCCGGAGAGAAAGCCGTTCCAAATCCACTGCGCGAAACTCTTGATCCCGCGCACGGTTTTGATGCCGTTCCACAGCCACTTGACGATGCCAACCGCGCCACTGCCGAGATGCTCGATGATGCGCCACAGCCGCAGCGGCGCTTGCGTGAAGAGACTCCACACCCACGCGCCGCCTGCTTTGAGCACATTCCAGCCCCACTTACCTACCGCTTTTGCGCCTTTCCAAATTGCACCGCCTACAGCTTTCGCGCCTTTGCCAACTTTCTTGATTCCCTTCCAAAGACTGCCGAAGAACCCGGCCTGCACCATCGGCCTGCCGGTTTTCTGAACGTCGATACCTTTGCTGCGCAGTGTTGCCATTTGGCCGTCTTGCTGAACGACATGAGTCAGCTCATGCGCCAGCAGTTTTTGACTGGCCGCAGATTCTGGCGCATACTCGCCGGCGCCGAATGCGATGTCAGATCCCACGGTGAACGCGCGGGCTTTAATGGCAGCCGCGGATTCGGTTGCCGGCGTGTCAGTGTGCACGCGCACGTGACTGAAGTCATAGCCAAAGCGCGGCTCAAATGCGGCGCGCGTGGCTTCAGGCAGAGGCTGGCCGCCGCCCTTCATCGCGTGAATGTTCGCCGCAACTTTGGGAGTGATGCACGGCGCTGGCCGGCTCGCTGCTTTGGCTTGCACCGGCTCTTCTTCTTCCGGTTGACGCTGAATCTTCTTCTCCTCATCCTTTACCGGCTGGCGGTTCACCTGCTCACTTTCTTCTTCACCGGCTTGGCGCTGTACGCCTTCTTCTTCCTCGCCCGCTTGCCGCTGTACCGGTTCTTCCTCTTTCATCTCAGCGCGTTGAATCGATTCGTCCTCCTCGTGAGGCCCATCGAATTTCTCATGCGGGCCGACAAAGCGTTTGTCTTCCTCCATTGCTGCGGCATGCTGTACCGTGCTGCCGGCTGCGCTGCCCGCAGTGGTCGCGCCTCGCCCGGCTGGCGGCGACGGCATGTTGGTAACCTGCTCCGCGACGCGATCGGCTTCTTGTTCATATTGATCGTTCGGCTGGCCGACTTGGAGTTTGGTGCGAATCAAACGCCCCACGGCGCGGTTGCCGATCGTCTGTTGCAGGGAATTCATCTCGGATCGGCTCAGTTGGCCACCCTCCCGCGCGACTGCCCCCGGCGTTGAGATTGTCGCTTCTGCCGGGTCGCGCAATGGTGTCGCCGTCTTACTGGTAGAGACGGGTTTGGCAGCGCTTTTCTTCTGCAGCCTTTGGATTCTTGAGTATCTCATTGGGTTTGCTCGGTGTTGCATTACGCGGCATGCCGCGTTGTACTGCTTCGGTTTCCTTAAAATTGATTCCCTGGAAAAAACAAAGCATCTTCCAACCGATTGAAACAACCCAACGGATGCAGGGCTCTTATCAGTTGGGTTGTTTCTATCCGCGGGAGATTCCCTTTTATAAAGATCCTATTCCAGTCAGGCACGGCATTCAACTGGCGCAATGAGTCATGTCTCACGACCTGCTCAGCTTGTTTTTGCCATCACGAGAATTTCTCGGTTCTGCGTTTCCGACTTTAGTTTCCGGCGGCCCCCAGTTCACGTGCCGATTTCAATAATTACAAAATATCGTCCGGGCAAATCCCTCGTCTTTGCTTGCTTGGGCGGATCGCCTCTCTTCTCAGAATATGTGACGATTTGATCGCGCTGACGAGGCCCTGCACTCATATTTCCACTGCTATCATAAGGCCAAACATTATCCGGCGTATCTGGGCCTTCGAATTGAAGATCCTGTACGTGGTCCATCTGAACACCAAGTTCCTTTCGTTTCAACCCATAATAATCCAGTACAGACCGGATCTGATCAACGGCTCTGCCTCGCTCTGTTGGGATATATTGCATCTTCTTGCCAACCTTCGGCCAGTACTTGGATCGGACGCCCAGAACGATTTCTTCACCGGGCCGACTCCCTACCGGCACAGCTGTTGGCGTGTTCCTCTCGATGGTAAGTTTCAATTGCGGCAAATGAATGGAAGCAACGTACAACTTTGGATCTTTGAACCATTTGATGGGAATTGCATCATCTTTGCTCAGTCCCGTTGCTGTGGCACCGGCCATGCTGACTGTCGCCACGGGTTTTGCAGGGCTCATTTCACCCTCAATGACCCAGGGCACCTGATCAGCTTTCAATCTTAGAACTTTGAAGCCGTATCGCCTCTTCCACATTGGGAATTGGGCTTCGATACTTTGCCTAGAAAGCTTTTCCTTCCCGATCCCTGCCAACTCCTTGAGCACACCTTGAATCCCGATCTTCCATCGGTCGTCTTCTTCAACACTCTGGCCTTTCTTCCCAAACAACTTCTTCGCCTTCTCCACAATCCAGTTGACCACCTTCCCAATCGCCTTGTCAATCGGCTGGCGGATCTTTTTGATAATCTCCTGAATCTTCTTGCTGATGCCGCCCAGGCCGATCAGACTGGCCAGGAAACTGATGATCACGGGAATGGATTTGGCAATGGCATTCTCCACCGCAGTCGCGGCTTTGCCGAGGTTGCCGCTGGCAATCTCGGCAATGGAGTTGAATACCGACGCGGCAAATTCGCGAATTTGATTGATCCGTTCAATGAAAAACTTCACGGTGTTGTAAATCGCAATCACCGCTTGAATGAGCGCGCCGGCCGGGTTGAAAAAGCTGATCAGCTTCTCAATGGCCTTGCCGATAATCGTACTCTTCACCCAATCGATAATCGCGCCAAACACCGTTTCTTTGAGATTGCTCAACGAATCTTTCACCCGTTCCCACAGGGCAATTGGCCCCTTTGTAACCAGTTCTTTGACAAACTCAACGGCTTTTTCAACTTTGGAGACAACGCTTTCACCCTTTGGCCCCAGAGCCTTCACCACTTTGGCGCGAATTGCTTGATAAGTGGCGCCAAGAATTTGCAGAACCAAATGAAAGATGCCTTTGAGATCAAACTTCGAGGGCAGGGTAATGTTGGCCGCAGACAGCGCGCCGAACAGCCAGCCGGAAATGCCGGCCTTCAAGTGCTTGAGGGCATTCTTGGCAAACTGGCCAATCCCCTGAATCAGGCCTTTGATGAGATTCTTGACAAAACCAATGGGATCTTTGATGATCTTGGTGAGGACTTCCTCACCCTTGTTCAGAATCGCCATGATCTGCTTCACCGGCGCGCCGATCATTTTGAGCACGCCCGTGAAAATAAACTCCAGTATCTTCGAGCCCAGGGATTTGACAAAATTAAAAACCCGGGTCACGGTGGGCGCAAAGATATCCTTAATGATCTTGAGATTCTTCTCGATGCCGAACCAGATGGAGACCTTGTCCCAAGCCTCGGCAATCAACGCTTTGATGCCCGCCCACGTTATGTTCAAAGCCTGAACCTGTTTCTGCAGCCAGTTGAACGCCTCATCAATGGCCCCGGATTTGTTCAGGTTGTCGAATAGAACCGTGCCACCCGGCACCAAACCCATGAACCCGCCCAGAAAATTCTTGGCGGTGCGGGGCACTTCCTCGCCGGTGATGGGGTTTTTGCCAATGATGACGGTGATCAGCGTGTAGCCGGGAATGTTCCGCGCGACTTTGTTCAGGAGATTGGCGATGGGGCCGGGTGAGCGCTGGATTTTTTGCGGCGCAGGCGTGACCGCGATGGGCTTGGCACGCAAAGCGGCTCCTTGCTGCACCACATGCGTCAACTCGTGCGCTAGAAGCTGCTGTCCGCTGCTGGTTTGGGGATTGTACTTGCCGTTGCCGAAATAAATGTCGCGTCCAACGGTGAAAGCCTGCGCGTTCAGATCCTGACTCATTTGCGCTGCGTCGGTGCCCGTATGCACGCGCACTTGACTGAAGTCCACGCCGAAGCGAGGTTCCATAAAGGCTCGTGTGTCGTGCGGCAACGCACTGCCGCCGCCGCGCGAATGAGAGACAAGCGCCTCGACCGCGCTGCTGGCGTGCATTTGGCCGCTGCCGCCCGGCTTTGCTCGTAAAGCCCACGGGCTGATCTGAATCTGTCGCCGCTGCACATTCATGGCCTGCGCAGACTCGTCTTCCTTCTCTTCCTGCCGCTGGAGAGCATAGCTCAGGCCCGCAGTAAATTTTGCCTGGGCAGGTTTTTCCTCTTCTTTTTTCTCCTGCCGTTGCAGCAAAGATTTCGTCTGAGCGGCTTCATCTTCTTTTTCTTCCTGGCGCTGCAACTGCGGCCCAGCGTTTGAAGCCAACTTGGCCTGCGCAGATTCGTCATCTTCCTTTTGTCTCTGCAAGGAAAAGGTTTGCGCCTCGTCTTCCTTTTCTTCTTGGCGCTGCACAGTCGCAGCTAATCCATCGACGTGTTTAGCCTGAGCTGGTTTTTCTTCTTCTTTCTTTTCTTGCCGCTGCAGCAAAGTCTTGGTTTGTGCAGATTCATCTTCTTTTTCTTCCTGGCGCTGCAGCAACGGCTTGGTTTGTACTTTCTTCTTGTCATCATCTTCGCGCACCGCCACCGGCACGGCGCGCTGAATCAGGGGCAGAGGCGCTGCAAACCAGCTTTGGCGTTGCAGCTTTTCATCTTTTTCGTCCGCAACCTGTCTTTGCACCAGCGGCGAGATTTGCTCCACCAACGGCTTGCGATGCAACTTCTTCTCGTCGTCTTCACCGGGCCGGGCTGCCATGGGCTCCGGCATGCGCATCATCTGATCGGCTACGCGGTCGGCTTCCTGCTCGTACTTATCCCCGGGCGCGCCGACTTTCAGCTTGGCCTGCAAAACGCCAGTGCGGTAGAGCCGCTGCACCGCCTGATTGCCGAGGGTTTGCTGCATCTCCAAAAAATCCGGCAGGGACGTAGCTTGGGGAGGCACCGGCTGCACAGCCTGCGTTGCATTCCTCTGAGGAGGGGCGGGAGTGGTTTGAGCGGTTTGCTGGCGTTCCATGGATAGAATTTGGCACGCTACATGACAAAAATGGATCGCGGCGCCGCTTCAATGCTTAGCACAGATTTCGCCCGCGAATCCATTTGATCTTCAATCCAAAATGCGAAGTTTTCTTATCAGCCACAAGAGCTGATTGACGGTAATGCCGCAGTTGGCGGGAGAAGAAAAGTCATTCTGCAAATCTTGTTCACCTTCAACTCCGTCCTTGATCGCCACAAGCTACTTGCAGCATGATATGATAATTCCCCCTCAATAACTGAGACATTACGCTGGGCGCAAGCGCGGCGGACTCACTGCGGCAGCGGCCATTGCAGCATATGCCCAATGATCTGTAGAATGAAACCGGCCACCAGAAACAGCAGTCCCCACAACGCCCGCCGCGCCATGCGACGCCGATCACACACCGCCGGCAGCCCGAGGTTTTCTTCCGCGGTTTCGCCGGGAATGCGCGCGACGCCGACTTCAAGAGCCTGCACTTTCGGAATGACGAATCCCAAAGCGAAAATCACCACCCCGCACAGACACAGCAGCAGGCCGGTGACGGTCAGCCAATTGAGCAGAATCATGTTTCACCTCGGTGGGTCATTTCTTGCCGCCTTTTGCTTTCTTCGCCTTATCGCCATTAGGTGCTTCCGCAGCCGTCACCTCCGTTTCAGCGCCGAGTGCCTCGGCGGCCGGTTTTTCCACGGTGGCTTCCAGAGCTTGCGAAACTCCTTCGTCTTTCTTGCCTCTGTCGCCGTTCTTTTCATCATACTGGTTTGCGATTTGGTCCTTGATGCCGCACAGTGCCGCAATGGGGTTGGTAAGCAAAGAGATGAGGCAGTTGCTCTGGTTCGCCTGCTTGGCCGCCGCCCAAAACTTCTCCAGGTGGCCGAACACTGTCTGATAATTCGCAGCGCCGTCGAAGAGAGAGAGAAACAAGTACTGCATCATGCCGGGCGTGAGCACATAACGCCGGTCCGGCAGCGTGATCTCCTTCACCGTCTTTTTTCCTGCGCTTTCTTCGATCACCACGGTTCCCAGAATCAAATGGTGCACTTCAGGACAGCACGCGGGACATGGTGGGGCGAGGTGGCAAAACTCACCGTTCATGAATTCAGCGACCGCTTCTTTCTTCTTATCAGTCGCAGCTTTTATTACTCGTTCATGCAGGCTGGTTTCAATGGGATGAATCCGAGGCGACGCGGGAATATTGCTCTCCAGTTGCAAACAAAAACCCTCCTGCCAGCGCGAATGCTCGCAGGTTTTTTCCTCGCACCCGCCGCCCGGCGCATATACCGAAACCGGATCGACCATTCTCTCCTCGTAACCGATGGTGAGGTAGTAAGTCTTGCTGCCGGCTTTCACCTCCTGGCAGGGATCCTGCAACGGCGCGGCCGGCTGCGGCGGGCACAGCAGCGCGTCAAGATCGAGCTTGAACGGATCACAGACCATGATCTCGTTGCCGTGGCAATCCAGCGCCATGCCGGGCGTAACCGTGATCCATTTCTTGTCTTTCTCCCACTCCAGCTCGAGGCCGCAGACAATGCCCCAGCCGTGCAGCATCTTGTTGGCCAGTTTTCGCTTCTCACGATGGTAGCTCTGCTCATCGCGAAAATCACGGTCACTCAACAGCATGCCGTGGAAATAGCGAGCCCGTTTGAAATGGTTGAACTCGCATTGTCTTTCCTGCGTTGTGGCTTTCATTACCGTTCTCCTTGCAGTCTATGCCAGCTTTTCATGATTTTCAACCCTGGGACTTCTGTGGTTTGGGCATGGGTAGGACGGAAAACCAACTGACAAAATCACCGCCCTGCACGCCATTTCCCGAGGGGAATTTGCCCGCAATGAAATCACCATCCAGCGCCTGGCCCTTCAGGTTCGTAATCAAATTTCCACGCAAGACGATTTCGACATCGCCGCCATCCTTTTGGATTTTGGAGGTCCCGACAAAGGTGTCTTTTCGCCAGGCTTCATTGACAAAAAAGGTGGCGTGGCTGCCGTGCGCGTCTGTAGCATATTCGATCCGTTCCGGGGAGATGTATCTTTTGAAATCATACCCCGTGTCTTCATCGTAGTTGGCGACGGAAAGCAAAAATGTGTGGCGGTTGATCGTTCTGCCGTCCATCTCCTGGTCAAAATACACGGTCAAGCCCTTGTCCGTATTGTCCAGCAGAGCTGCAAATCGACCCCAAGGAAGCTCCTCTGCGGCATGTTCATCCTTCCAGCTTATGCCAATGACATGCGGCAAGTCGCCATGAAAACAGTGAATCAAATCGTAAAGCACGGGATTGCTGTACACCAGCCGGCGCTTGAAGCAGGCATCCAGGAATACCGCCGGTCGATCCGGGTCTTCTGATTCGCCGCGCCGCACCACTCTTGCCAATACCAGGCAGACTTTTTCATTGCAGTCCGGACAGCCCTCCTTGAGATGGCGGCACAGGTAGCCATGCATGGTTTCGGGTTTGCCGCTTGCTTTGAAGTCCATAAGCGGGCAGAGCCTGCCATAGGGCGGCGGCAGATGGACGTCTTTCTCATGCCGCAGCCGCAACTTGAAGCTGTCGCGGATGCGATTGAACTCCTGGCGCTCTTCGCCGCCGCACGCCATGGAGGTCAACTGCACCGGCTCGGTTTTGCAGTCGTGATATTCCAGGCACAGCACGAGGTGTTCGTCGTGGGGTGGCGGCTCCGGTGTGGGGTCGCACGGCGGTTCGAGCACCGCCAACTTGACGGTTTGCGGTTCGCAAATCAAAATCTCGCGGCCGCGGCAGTCAATCGCCAAACCCGGCGACACAATGAGCGCCCTGCTCTCCCGATCGTAGATCACATCAAGTCCACACACCACGCCCCAGCCGCTGATCATGCGATTCATCAGCCAGCGCTTCTCGTTGAAGTAGCGCTGCTCTGCAAAAAAATCGCGCACCGTCATCAGTTTGCTGTAGAAGTAGTTATTGCGCTCGAAGAATGGAATCGCGCAGACTCCCGAGCCGTGATCTTTCTCTTTTTCCATGATTGCCCTCGCTTGGGTTATGCGGGTTATATCAATCTGAAGTATCTACCTATTTGGGAATTGCGTTCCAGCCGCACCGCCTTTCCTCCCGGAATGGCCGCCACTACCCGCCCCACTCGCGCGGTGCCGTTGAGTCGAACCGGCTGATACTCTTCCACGCGCGAATTGACGCCAACATAGATGTCCGCGGCCGTGCTGCCGGCACCGATCAACCTCAAATCGTAAGCGGTGTGCGCCGGCGTTTCGTCATTTAGCATCTCGCGCAGCTTGGCTTCCTGCTTTTGGAAATCCGCGCGGCTCAGGTTGAGCAGCAGGGTGAAACGATGCGCCAGCGTTTGAAACGGGTCCTCCGGCAGTTGCGCCACCTCGCGGAGGGCGGTGCGGCCGAGCACGGCGCTGTCGCCCAGGCGAAAGCCGCGGATCGGCGTCGCGCTCACCACGCTGTTGAGGCCCAAGCGCAAGGGCTTGCCCAAAATCAGCGGCGGCGAGACCAAAGCATGCTCCACGATCAGCGGACGCTGGCCGGTATAGATTTCCACCAAGCCGGCAATGCCGGCCGCTGTGCCTTTTTGTTTGAACAATTCCGGGGCCTGCTGCAGGAACTGGCGCTTGCGGGCTTCCGGCCATTCTTCTTCGAGGGCAAGATTCAACCACGAGGCCAGCCAGTCGAGAAAGCCTGCCGGCGTGGTCAGCGGATCAAAGTTCTTGAACAGCGCCGTGACTTCGGTTTCCAGGCCGTACAGCACGGATTCGAACAAAGAGAGGAAGCGCTCGAGAAAAGCGCGGCTCACCGCATCTTCTTGATAAGTTGCCGGCAAGTAGCGCAGACAGGAATTTCGGGGATAATAGACGCGCAGCGCGCGCACCACCGGTTTTTGATTGGCGTCAAACGTGGAGAGCGTGAGTTTCAGCCAGAGAAAACGGCCGGTTTTCTCGCGCAACAGCATGTCCGTGGGATTTTTCTCGGGTCCCGTCCATTTCGTGCCAAGCAGGGCTTCGAGCCTTTCCACTTTTCTTTGCACGGAGTCAGTGGAATCGGCAAACACCGCCTCGACTAGGCCGCGCAGGCGTGTGTCGTCACTGGAGTGATAGTAAATTTCGAGGATCGTTCCCGGCGGCAGATTTGCCTCTAGCGCCAGGCGGTGCCATGTTGACCGGTCTGCACCATTGTCCAGCGTATGCGTGTAGAACGCGCCGGTTTCGCCCACAAAACTCAGGCGCGCGCTGAAATGGGCGAGGCCTTGATCAGTGCTGAGATAAAGATCATCCTCGCGGCCGAAGGCAATGCTTTTGATTGATGTGACCGCCGCCGGCAATTGGATGACGCCGAGGTGGCTGCCGTCGGCATCGAATTCGTGCAGTTTTTGGGTGGGGCCATCGACAACAAAGAGATTTCCTTGTGCGTTGGCCGCAATCATAACCGGTTGGAAGTTGGGCGCAATGCCGTCGAAATCGCCGATCCGTCCCAGAAAGTTGCCCTCGGCGTCATAGCGCAGGAAATGGCGCTGATTGCGGTCGAGCACATAAATGAGATGATCTCGACCGACGATGAGTCCGATTGGCTGTTGCAACTCTGCGCCACCGAAAGCCGGCCCCGCCGGCCGGCCGTGCGCATCGTAGCGCAATATGGCGCGAGAGTTTTGATCCAACACATACAGGATTCCGGAACGGCCGAGCGCAATATCCACCGACTGCTTGATGGCATCGATCACGAGCTTCAATTGAAAAGTCTCTCGCGAAAACACCAACACCCGGCGGTTAGCGGCATCGAGCATCCAGAAGTTGAAACGATCCATGAGCAGGCGGCCGGTGGCAGCGGCGCTGCGGCCATGCGGGCAGAAGAGGCGATCGAGTTTGTGCGAGACCAAGTCGCAGCGATAGAGGCAGCGGCTTTGCTCTGCCATCCAATAAATCAGCCCGCATTCGTCGACTGCCAGTGCAGTGGGATTGCCGCCTGCAATTGGAATCGGCAACCATGATTCAAACGCGGGCCGGGGATAAAGCGTGAGGCCGCCCTCGGGCAGAACTTGCAGGCCGGAGGACAACCCGTTTTGCCACTGTGCCGGCGTTCGAAAGACCTGGCTTTTGAAATCAGAGGAATTCATATGACTTCCAATTGATGCTCTCCGCTGTAGACCAGCGTATTGGGCGGAATGGTAATGACCTTCTGAGCGATCTGTTGCAGCGCGACTGCCTCCAGCTCGATGCCCACGACGTGATCAACGCCCTCCACTTCATCAAGGAGCTGATAAATTTCAGCGGCATACACCGGCCGGCCAAAGGTCCAACCATCTTGGTTCGGGCCGCCGGTGAGCGGGTGCAAGAATTTTTGCAGGGCTGCCAGCGCCCGCTTCTCCACTTCCTTTGTGCTACTCTTCTTCTGTTTGAAGATTTTGCCATGCACCGCCACTTCCACGTAGACCGGCGCGATCACATGCACAGCCGTGGCAACGAGGCGCCGTGCTTCGAGATGACGCTGCACGGTTTGCAAAAATCCTGCGCCGGCAGCAGGCGTTACACGATTGGATCGCAGCGCCGGCACAGCGACCACCGTGACATTCCCCGGCATATTCAGCCTGGGAAATTCCGGATGATAATTGGGCAGAGCTTTGGCGCGCGCCACACGCAAGCCCGGCGTTGCCAGGGCGAGCTGCTCGAAATCTGACGAAGTCACGGCGCGTTGCCGCGAGGTCATCTCCTCTTGCGCGCGCAGTTGTGCCTCCGCTATCGTTTCCGGTTCCCGGCCGCCGCTCGCCGGCAGCACATTGGTTCCTCGCGCGCCGGCCGCGCCAGTGATTTCGATGCGCCAAATGAGGCCGGCAGAAACATTGCCTTCGCTGCCACGGCTGGTTTGATAAAAGTAGGCGCGCATGCTCCGCCCTTCTCCTGGAATGCGGCCGTTCTGTCCGTTGCCGAAAGTGATCTCACCGGTTTCCACCTCCAAAACATAATGCCGGTCACTGGCAGCCGAGCTTTCAAAATCCTCCACGCGCTGCCAATCTTCCCACACCATGTGATCTTGCACTTGAATGACCAGTCCGGGCCGCGCGACTTGATTGGCAAATGCAAGATCAAAAAGTTTGCGATTGAACTGAATGATGGCAGCAGCGGCAAAGTCACACTCCGGTTGTGCCGCGGCTTGTTGATAAGATTCAGGCGGTCGAATTTCCGTGAAAATCGCGGAGTCGTACAGTTCCATCGAAGCGAGAATTTGGTTGAAGGCCGCGACAATTTGGTACTTCTCGCGATCGGTGGGCAGCCGGCTGATCAGTTCATCTTTGATCAGCGCTTGGAGGGTGCCGGGGAGAAAATCCCAAAACCGGCGCTGCGTCGCAGGTTGCCCGGTTGTGCCGGCCTGGCGCACGGCCGTAAGAAATTCCGGCCAGTTGAGAATATCACCCACCCGCAATGGTCCTCGTTCACGGTCCGCAGCGAGCAGCAGCGGCAATTTCTGCAGCCGCACTCTCTGGTGGGGCAAGCCAGTGCCTTCACCCAAATCTTCGTGCATGATTGTTTCCACTTGCCGCGCAGGGATGACATTCAATCTGACATGCTCCAGCACCGGCGGAATCTCATAAAGCCCGGCAGCAAGTCGGCCCCGCAGCCAGTAGACGCCATTTTGCGCAGTCCAATCTGCCGGCGGAATGAAAACCAGGCGGCCGCTGCGGTTCAAGCTGAGCGTCGTGTCGCGCAGTGCATTCAATTGCGCCCAAGTGCCATTCACAGAATACTCCCACACCAGAGTCGCGGAGGGCTGAATCTCATCAGCACCTTCAGGCCGCGGCGCAGGCGCCGGCAGATCATCTTCACGCAGCAGAAAGAAGAGACTGGCAATCTCGGCATCAGCAAAAGGCTGATCGAATCCCAGCTCCAACGTTGCGCCCACCGCAGCTTGTTCGCCAAACGGGAAGTAATAGATGCCCTCTTTGTTGTTGGCTTCGGTGTGATCAATGCTGGTGCTGCTCCAGTGCGAATTGACGGCAATCAAACGCGTGCGCGTGAAGAAGAAATCATCTTCGGTTTCGAAAATCAGAAGCTCATGGCCGAGCGGCAGCACGCGCGTGCCGGCCGGCAGCAGTCCGAGAGTTGAGACGGCGGGAATAGTGAACTCGATCTCCACCCGCGCTGGCTGCCGCGCCAACCGCGCCATTCCCACCATTTTGAGAAACCGGTCAATCTGATTGTCGGTGATGCGATTGAGCTGGTAGATCTGCATTTCTGCCAGCCAGGCGAACAACTCCAGGAACGTGATGCCGGGATCGTGAAGATTGTGATCCGTCCAATCGCGCGAGTAGCGCGGAATCAGCGCAACGGCCTCTGCCGCCAGCTCCTGAAAAGTTTTGTCATCGAGATTGGGAACCTGCAAGGCCATGATGCTCATGCTCCCGTTTTGGCAGTTACGTTGATCCGCAACGTTCCGCCTGCCACCAACTCATTGGCGCCGATTTCCACCAAATCGGTGTAAGCCACGCCGGCGCGACTGAAACTCAGATTCTGGACATGATCCAAGCCCTCGATCTGCTCCAGCAGAACATAAACATCCGAAGCAGAAAGGCCCTGGCCGAATTCCCAGCCGGCGACAGTCGGACCGCCGGTCAACGGATGGAGAAAATCCGCCAGCTTGGCGCGCGCCTCCTGCTCGACGCGCGCCGCCGCGTCGATCGTATTCACAACGAGGTCAGCGAGAACATCGATTTCAGCATACACCGGACCTGCGACAAAAATGTGTTGCGGCGCAGCCACGGTATTGGCGCAATGTTCCGCCACATAACGCTGCACCATCCGCCGCATTTCGAGCGAGGGTTGCGGCTCGCTGTCGCGCGAGTGCGGCACGAGGTAAAGCGTGACCCAGCCGGTTGCGCGGCGACTTTGCGAGTCGAGATTGCGCACACAGCGCGCCTTGGCAACCTGGCGTGAAGCCTGCTTCGCCAGCCACTCGAAGTCCTGTGGCGCAACCGCACGCTGGCGATGGTTGATCATGGCCGGTCCGATCACCAGCATATCATCCAACGAAGCCGTATCCGAACCGCCGCCGGCCTGCACCGGATTGATCACAGCCTCGACATTGGCGATGGCAGTCGTGAGACTTTGAATCGCGCCGGCTTCGACATTGCCCACCGCACCGCCGCCGGCTTGATAAGAAAACACGCGCAAATTGTTGAGACCCGCGGGCGGAATCTGGCCGTTGCGGCCATCGCCAAAGCGCAATTCGCCGGTGGCGCGATCCAGTGTGTAGCGCCGGTCAGTGCCTTTGGAGTCGAAGAAGTTATCCACTTCCGTCCACAGTACCCAGGTTTCGAGCACTTTGCCCAGTTCATCTTTGACTTCATGCAGGGCCTGCTCGCCAAACAGCTTGATCAATTCTTCCTTCTCCTCTTCGGTGAGCACCTCGCGCACGCGCACAATCTGGCCGGCGCGCACCGGGAACCGGAAGAACCGGAATGTCTGTCCCGCCTCGCCATTGCTGGAGCCGAGAATCTCATCACGCCGGGTTTCGGCTTGAAAGGCCCAGGTGGTGTTGGGGTAAATACCGCCCAACACCGGCGTCTCTGCATACTCACCCTGCAGCAGCATGCCACGCAGCCAATAACGAAATGCGCCAAAACGCGTGGCGGCGGTGAAATCCCGCGGTGCGATGAATTGCAGAATCTCCTGCTTGATCAGGCCTTCGCTGGCGTCGCCAAAACTCAGCCGCTGCCACTCGTTCTCGGCGCGATAGCTCCATTCCATCTTGGGCTTGCTGGCATCGCTGTAGGGCAGTTCCTTCGCCGCGAAGAAAATCTTGAGTGGCCCGCTGCGCAGGGGATTCATGAAGCCCAGATAGATGGCTTTGCCCAGTTGCGTTGGCGGGATCACCTGCGCGCGCGCACCGGCGGCAGTCTTGAGCACCGTGCCGCACTCGTCTTCTTCCGCGGTTTGCCCTTCCAATGGCACAAATGGCGGGAAGCGCTTGTCGGTGGTGATGCAGGCGTCGGTTTGATCGACGTAGTCGAGATTGTTGTAGGTGAGGCAGCGGTCGGGAAAACGGATCTCTTCAAGTTTGTAGGAAATGGTCAGACCGAAGATTTGCGGCGGCCGGATTGTGCTTTTCACGGGCAGAAGCTTGGTCTCTTTGATGATGTCCTGCGGCTCACTGTTGGCGCCTTTCACCCGCTCTTCAAACACGTAGGTCTCGCGACCGTAGTCGCCGCCAATGATGCGGGCGCGAATCCAATAGCTCTCCTGGCCGGAGACCTCGGTCAGATCGAGATCCTGCGGCAGGAGGAAAATCACCTTGCCGTCGATGAGCAGATTTTTGGTGCCGTCTTGAAACTGATGGAGATCCTCAAGAAAGGCCACCCATCCACGGCTGTTCCAATATTCCCATGACAGTTGCGGCGTGATGGGAAGCGCATTGGCGTCTTCATGAATTTGCCAGGCGTCAATCGGCTCGATTTCGTAGGAGGAATTCGTGGTCGGCCGCTCGGTCCAGTCGTCGCGCAGAATCGCGACGCGATCGCTGCCGAGGTAGCTGCCGATCACATGTGTGCGGGGCTGACCCGGGCCTGCCGTGATTCTGAGGTTTCTGCCGACAAAGTCGTACAGGGCACTGGCAGCATCCCGGTCGAGAGTGATGGTGTTGCGCGTGCCGACTTGGGCAATGCCCCGGTGGATCGGATTCTTGTAGTTTATGAGGGCATAGAAAAACTGCGGCCCGGGAACCGGCGGCTTCGGGACTGCCTCTTTTTTCCAGGCGATGTCAACACTTGCCAGCCGTGATGCGCCCTCATAGTCTATGATGTTGGCGCGCTGAGACCAGTCGGTTTCACTCCCTAATCTGACCACGATACCGTAGCCAACATAAGCATCATCTTCTCCAGTGGCCGTATCGGAAAGCTTGATGGTCGCATAGGCGACGCCTCGCACACTCTGGACTTCCGCCTCCAATTTGTAAAGATGTTCCGAGGTGAGAGGTAAGAGGTCAGGATGCCAGCTATCTCTCACAAATGCCCTGCGCTCAGCGCCGCCTTCATACGAGACAATGTGATTTATCTGCGCGGAATTGCCATTTCGCGCCGGTGGGTCGCCAATCCGCAGAGTGATTGGCACGTCATCGTATGCGCCGGGGTTTTCTTTTGCCTTGGCGGGGTCAAGTGTAATCGAAGCCAGCTTCGCCGGCCTCTCCACATTTGGCACCGTGCCGGAGGCGTGCAGGACGTAGTTGTAATTGTCGTCGGGAACTTCGCCGGGACTCCATGGCCATTTGAGTATCGCCATTCGCGTTGCAGGATCGTAGGCAATGATCTGGTTGGTTGGCAATTCTTCATTGTCCGCGAGCCTTTTGACCGTAATGCTCATGCCCTGCAAGGGATTCTGCGCATGGCCTGCATCTTGGTTCAAGGTGATGGTGGACATGGCGGCGTCGGCAACCGACCGGGGAACGGCAACGAGTTCGTACTCATAATCCGGCGTGGGTATTTTTCCTGGCTCCCACGACTCGCTCACAACTGCCCACGCGACTCGCTGAACAGCATCATAGTAATAGGCTTCAATCTGCCGCGTTTGCTGCCTTTCAGCCGTACGGGCTGCACGCCTTGCGCGCGCGGCCGTTTCCGGTGCCGGTGCGGTGACGATGATCTGGAATCCGTCGTAGGCGCCGTCGTGCGTGGCCAGTTGGTCATGATCAAAGTCGAGATAGATCAGGTTGCGTTCTCCGTTCTGGTCAGGTTTTGAGCTGTGCTCAATGCCCTTGAATTGGTAGGTGAAAGTCGAGTCCGGCAGGAGACCCTCTTGCCAGGCTTCGTTCTCCAAAATCGCCGTCCTACCGTCATATGAATCTATCGTTCTGGCGTATGCGTCGCCTCCAGGAGAGGTAACGGTTATATCCAGGCCATCATATGCTCCTTCGACCGAGGAGCCGTCCACCAGGGCGATGTTCGCAAACGTGGCCTTTTCGACATTCGCTTCCTCACTCTTGATCTCATACTGATCGCCGGCCCGGGGCAAGCTCTCCGGGTCCCAGCTTTTGCTTACCCAGGCTCTTTTCTCTTCGCCCCCGAAGTACTCGAGAACTTTATTGCCAACGGGTGGCAAATCACTTCCATCATGCTTGACGACAATCTTCATGTCGTCGTAGGCGTGGGGGTTCGCCGAGGCCTGCTCGCCCAGCTTGATCGACGCCTGCGTCAGTTCTCCGGGAGTGCCGCTGTGTTCCAATTCAATTTTATATCGGCTAATCTGATCCCGGACATTCTCACCGGCCGCATTGCGCCAGGCCTTTTCCACTTTCGCAGTTTTCAACTCATCGCCCTGGTATGAGACGATGCGATTACGCAGGAGGGGCTGTTCGCTGGCCGTATAAACAGTCACCTCCAAATCGTTGTAAGCATCAGCGCGTTTGGAAGCTTCAGTCGCCAATCTGAGTGACGGCAACGAGCCATCTTGTGCCACCGCAGGTTCGCCCGCTCTGCCGATGGCGTACTCGGTGTTGCTGTCCGGCAAGCGTTTGTCTGCGGGATTGGTGGTTGCCTCATCCCAATCCGCATCGATGTGCACCAGCAGCAGCTCGCGGTTGAAGTCGAGCAGCTTGCGCTGTGTGCCGGCCAGCTCGCCGGTTTCCAGTTTGATGTAATCCTTGTCTCGTTGAAAGCCGCCCTGCAGGTCGAAATCGGTCGGGGCAGAATCCGCCAGCGTGATCGAGCGGTCGGTTCCAACTTGCGCTGTTCCGGAAAGCGCCTTTTGCGGGCTGTATCTTCTTTCAATGATGGCATTTTTGTTGGTGCTGGAATAGACAGCAACATATTTCGGCGTGTCAATGTTCAAGACAAAGGGCGAGTGCCGCAGTTGTGCCTCGCCAGGGTAAGGATCAAGAGTCCAGTTGCCGGCATTCCCGATTTTCCAGAGGCGGTTATCGCTGCCGCGCACGAAGATCTGTTTTTCTTCATTTGCCTCTCCCAGATTGAGTGCCAGACCGTGTGGAATGGAATCAACGCGGATCCCAGCAGATGGCTTACCCAGGTCTTGCCACATCGCCGAGCGAATATCCAATTCCTGCAAATTCCCGGCATCGTCCCTCACCCAAACCTTACCGAGAGTTTCCAGGCTGTCTTTGGCTTCCTGGGGACAATGCAGCAAGGCAAAGGGTCGTGATGCAATCTTGCGTTGCGCCGGCAGTACGGCATGGGATTGCCAACTTGAACCGTTCCATTCATGGAGCTGGCCGTCACTCCCCGCCACAAAAACCTTCACGAGCACAGCGCGTCCCGCGAGATGGCAAGTGACAGCGCACGGCGATGAGTTTGCAATCACCTGGCCGATCGGCGGTTTTCCCCGATTCACCCAGGCCGGCGCCGGATCAATTGACAGGTTCGCGATGTTCCGCCGCAACTCATACAGGTTGCCATCATCCGCCACGGCAAAAACCGAAATGATCTGATCTGCGGTCTGGATCGCAGCAGGGTCAAATTTGATTCTCACGTCTTCCGAAGGTATTTGAAGGTCGATCCACCGTTCCTGGCTCGTCTGAATCAAGCGCTCAATCAGTGCGCCGTTTTCGGCTTTCAGAAAGACGAAAACGTCGTTGCCAACCGTGACAATGCTGGGGGCTGCCTCCGTCCCAATCGTCCGCTCGGGAAGGGCAACCACGGTGTCAGGCGGCACGCCATGATCATGCAACGTGGCGGTCCGTTGATCGCCCTGGATTCTGAATTCCAGCAGCCGGCCGCCGGTGCCGCGGGCAAAGATGCGGCGCGTGTCTCCCGCCAACACGGCAGCCGGCGCCGCGAGGATGGCAAGTGAGTCGGCGCGGATATCAATCTCGACCTCTGCCCCCTTCTTCGAGAACACCTCCTTACTCGCCAACTGAAACTTGTCAAACAATCTGGGCTCGAGACCCAGAGGGTAGAACGGCAGATTCACGTCCAGCGGCGTGTCGTTGTGAAAGGCTTGATCCGGCGGCAGCGCGTCGCCGGCGGATTCCACCCGAAACGCAATATTGTCCAGCACCGGCAGCCGGCGCGTGGCATTGGCCGGCAACGGCTCTTG
>SZPB01000079.1 GCA_030263535.1 Cytophagia bacterium CHB2 | reverse complement strand
GCCGTGGCGGACGATGCCGAGGTCGGCGGCGAGCGCGGCCGTCTGGCGCTCACGCGTCTGCGCAACGTCATCGGCCGCGTCGAGGCCTCCTGGCGGCCGGCCAGCGCCGAGGAAGGTTTCGAGATCGTGCGCCGGCGTCTGTTCGAGCCGCTGGTCGAGCAGACCCAGTTCGTGGCGCGCGATACCACGGCCCGCGCTTTCTATGATCTTTATCGCACGCAGAGCCAGGAATTCCCGCCCGAATGCCGTGAGGCGGATTACGAGAAACGACTCAAAGCTGCCTACCCAATTCACCCGGAGATTTTCGACCGCCTCTACAGCGACTGGTCGACACTGGTGAAGTTCCAGCGCACGCGCGGCGTGCTGCGACTCATGGCCGCGGTGATTCATTCGTTGTGGGAGAAGCAAGATCGCAACCCGCTCATCCTGCCGGCGAACATTGCCATCGACGATCCGCGCGTGCAATTCGAGCTGACGCGCTATCTTTCGGACAATTGGGTGCCGGTGATCGAGAGCGACGTGGACGGTCCGAACGCGCTGCCTTTGCGACTCGACCGCGAGGTTCCCAATCTCGGCAAATACGCGGCGTGCCGTCGCGTGGCGAGAACGATTTATCTGGGTTCGGCGCCAATGCCGACTGCCGCGAATCGCGGCCTCGAAGACCGGCGCATCAAGCTCGGCTGTGTGATGCCGGGCGAATCTCCCGCCATCTTCGGCGACGCGTTGCGGCGATTGAGCACAGCCGCGACTTATCTCTATCCCGATGGTTCGCGCTACTGGTATTCCACGCAACCCACGGTGACCAAGCTCGCCGAAGATCGCGCCGAACAACTCAAGCGCGACACCGACAAGGTGGTGCAGGAAATTGAAAAACGTTTGCGCGCCGATCTGCGCAAAACCGGCGAGTTCAAACGTGTGCATCCGGTGCCGCAGTCCAGCCAGGACGTGCCTGATGATATCGACGCGCGGCTGGTGGTGCTTGGCATCGATCATCCTTACAGCAAAGAGCCTGGCAACGCGGCTGAGCGAGCGGCCAAGGCGATCTTCGAGTCGCGCGGCAACACCCCGCGGCTTTTCCGCAACACGTTAGTGTTCTTGGCGGTGGATCAAACCCGGCTGCAAGATTTGGATGAGGCCGCACGCCGCTTTCTGGCCTGGCAATCGATTCTGGATGAGAAGGAGCAGCTCGATCTTTCACCGCATCAGGTCAAGCAAGCTGAAACGCAGAAGGCCTCCGCCGACAGCGCCGTGACAGCGCGACTGCCGGAAGCGTATCAATGGCTGCTCGTGCCCACGCAGAATTCGCCGCAAGCCAACATCGAGTGGCAGGCGATTCGGTTATCCGGATCAGACGCCCTCGCCGCGCGCGCGAGCAAAAAGCTTCGCAATGAAGAGCTGCTGGTGACCTCTCTTGCCGGCACGAGATTGCGCATGGAGCTGGACCGCGTGCCTTTATGGCGCGGAGATCACGTTGCCATCAAACAGTTGATCGATGACTTTGCCCGCTATCTTTACTTGCCGCGATTGAGCGAGGCCGGGGTTTTGATCGAAGCCATCCGCAACGGCTTGGCGCTACTGACGTGGGAGCAGGAGTCGTTTGCCTACGCCGACAGTTACGACGAAGCCGCGCAACGCTATCGCGGTTTGCGCTGCGGCCAACACGTTTCGATCACGGAAGGCGACCCCGGGATGCTTGTCCGTCCCGAGATTGCGCTCAAGCAAGCTGAAGCCGAACGGCCAAGTTCGCCAGTGGCAGCGGGAGGCACTGCCGTCTATCCCGAATCCATTTCTCCAGACATTCAGAAATTGAATGATGACAAAGGCAAAACTGTCACCGCGCTGCAGACCGTGGGTCTCAAACGTTTTCACGGCAGCGTCATTCTCGACCCCACGCGCGTTGGCCGTGACGCGGGACGCATCGCCGACGAAGTGATCGCGCATCTGGCCGGCTTGGTCGGCGCGAAAGTCAAAGTTACGCTGGAAATCGAGGCGGAGATTCCCACCGGCGCGCCGGAGAATGTCGTACGGATCGTTACCGAAAACAGCCGCACGTTGAAGTTTGTGAGCCAGGGGTTTGAGAGGGAGTAACTGATCAATACGCCCCCAATTCACTTGATCCCCAACCGCTTGCACATGCGATGATAATTGGGCGGGGCGAGCCCGAGAATGCGCGCGGCTTCGGCGTCAGAGCCGGCGCTTTCGCGCACGAAACGGAAATATTTTTCCTGCACCAGTTTTTCCATGTCCCGCCAGGGAATGATGCGCTCCTGACTCCACAACCCGCGGCTCGAAAGATCATCATGCGCGACATCGGGTTTGATGTTTAGCGCCGTCTTCACCTGCGGCAGTGTGATCGTCTCAGCGCGGCTAAGCAGCAGGCGTTGCAACACGTTTTGCAACTGCCTCACGTTGCCAGGCCAATCATAATGCCGCAAAAAGTGCGAAGCTTCATCATCCAAGCGCGGCGGTTCTTGATTCATTTGCGCGCTAAAAATTCCCAAGAAATGCTCGAGCAACACCGGAATATCCTCGCGCCGTTGCGCCAGCGGCGGAATGAAAATCGAAACCACATTCAAACGGTAATACAAATCCTCGCGGAAACGGCGTTCTTCAACTTCCTTTTCCAAATTCGTGTTGGTGGCCGCCATCACGCGCACATCAACCTCGATTTTTTCCGTGCGTCCGATTTTGTCGATCTCGCGTTCTTGAATCACGCGCAACAATTTGGATTGCGCGGACAAGGGCAGCTCGGTGATTTCATCAAGAAAAATCGAGCCGCCGATGGCCACCTCGAACAAGCCTTTCTTATTCGCGGTCGCGCCGGTGAATGAACCCTTTTCGAAGCCGAAAAGCTCGCTTTCAATGAGATGGTCCGGTAAACTGGCGCAGTTGATCGGCACAAAATTTTCGAGTTTTCTTTTGCTTAAATAATGAATGTTGGCGGCGACCAATTCCTTGCCCGTGCCCGAAGCGCCCAACACCAACACATTGGCATTGGTTTCGGCGCAACGCGCGATTTGCTCGCGCACGGATTCAATGGCAGGCGAGACGCCGATGATGCGTTTGCGCGCCAGAATGTCTTGCACATTTTTTTGCAGCTTGAGCGTGGTCACACGTTGCTCTTTGATGAGCTTTTTCTTCTCATAAGCATTGATGATGCTCAGCACGAAATCGGTGGGCTGGTAAATGTACTCTTCCACGTCGCCGGGATATTTCGTGCAATACCACATGGCCCCGGCTTCCAGCAGCTTGCTGGCAAAATGAAAATCTGAGATGTTCATCGTCATTTTGGTGATCACGATGATTTGTAGGGCCGGGTCGATCTCCTTGATCTTGCGGATGAGATTCTCGCCAATCAAGCCGCCGGAGATTTGAAAATCCATGATCACCACATCGATCTTGCCATGATCTTTGGCCAGCCGCGCCAGCGCTTGTTCGCCATCTGATACCACTTCCGAGATGCGCAAATGATCGGCAAACGGCCGCAGCGTGTTTTGCACGCGCCGCACGTCGTAGGCTTCGTCTTCAATCAACAGAATATTGATGTCTTCAGTGACTTTCATGAGGAATCGTCAAGGTAAATTGGCAGCCGCGCGCCGGCAGATTCGCAACTTCCAAATCCCAACCGCAGCGCTGCTTGGCAATTTCGTAAGCAAGATAACAGCCGTAGCCTGAGTTGTGCTCGTTTTCTTTGGTCGAGATGTTTTCCAAAAAAATGCGCTTGATGCCCGCGCTATTGGTGGCCAGCAGCGCGGGATCGATGCCCTTGCCATCATCGGCAATGGTCACGCGCGAGAATTTCTGTTCCGGATAATAACGCGTGTGTACGGTAATCGTGATGCGGCCGGCGCCGCTGTGCTCCATGCCGTTGCGCAACAACGGCTCGAGAATTTCCCACACCACGAATTCGTTGATCGGCACGCGCGGCAGGCGTTGATCCAGATCGAGCTGAAAATCGAATTTGTCCGACTGCGTGGCCACGCGCAGGCAAATATGCTGCACGATGAAGCGCAACACTTCATTGATGTCGGTTTTGAACAGGGGATTGCGAATCGCTTGCAGCGGCGGCTCGTAGGATTTCATATCGTAGATGGCGCGCGCCACGTAGTTGGCATATTTCGTGACGCGATATTTGACGTCGTCAATGCGTTCCGCTGAGATCGAACGCAAATCTTCCTTGATGAAGCCCATTACCTTTTCGGCTTTGTGATGTGTGTGATAAATGCGCTTGGCAAACTGCGCCTCTTTTTGAAAATGAATGCGTTCTTTAATCTGCTCTTCGCGTTCTTCAAACAAGAGTTTTTGCGCCTCGTCGCGCTCGCGCACGGTGTGCGAAGAGACGTACAGCATCGCCACCAGTCCAAAGAAAATCATGCCCATGAACACCAGGCTCGACTGCGTGTGACTGGCAATGATCTCGCGCGTCACAAAGGCAAAGTCCGGCGTGTTTTTAATGTAAACCGCGCCGGCATACTCGCCTTTGGGCACGAACGGCGCAAATACGTGAAACGTTTGCCGGCCTTCCAGAATGCTGTGAATTTGTTCGGTGGCCATCAACTGCTGCCGCAGCTTTTGGTAGGAATGAACCGCCTCGGCATGCGGCAAATCCGCGCGCGGCAGCGCCCGGCTGTTTTCAAAAAAATAGTTGTACAAAACCGCGCCGTCGTCGATGGCCACGATCTCGTCCCCGTACGAGACCAGCACGCAGGCTTCATCGATGTTGCGCGTCAAGAGCTGTTGGCTGAAAATGATGTTCAGCGCCTGCAAGATTTTTTGCCGCCCTTCCGCGCTTTGCACGCGCGCTTCTGAAGCGTTTTCCAGCAACAGCTCCAGCGAAGTGGCGGCGAGATGCGCGATTTGCTCGGCAGAATCGCGCTGATACCACGCCTGCGTTTGATTGAGAAACTCGCGCAACGCGTTTTTTTGCACGAACGAAATCACGATTTGAAAGGCAATAACAATGATGAAGAGCAGCAGGATGTGCTTCAATTCAAAATGGTAGCGGCGTAATTTTTGGACGAAGGGATGTTCTCGCAGCTTCATAAGCCGGCTCGGGTTGGGTAGGTATTCAAAAGAGTCATGTTGCTGTTACTCTCGGAATGTCATTCAGACTTCGGCGTGAGCTCAGTCGAACGCAAGAATCCTGTGAAGTATTCAGCTCGATTCCAATGTGCAACGTGGTTCCTATGAAAGGCTAACGCTTTGCTGCATACTTCACATGATCCTGCTGCTGCGGGATGACAGGCACGAGGTAACGGCGGATTAAGATAGCTACGCCAGATTTCAGACAAGCTGAAAACCGCAGCCCCTGGGGCGGCTCCAATGGATGGATTAACGCCAACGGATAAAGCTTTTTGTCTTTTCATCAGTTGGTCTTAATCTATGCGTTGGTGATAAGAATTTGGAATTTTATTCTAGCTTTGACTTCCTGCCCCACCTATTTCAATTAACCAAAACTTTCTCTGAGCGAATCGCTTCCTGCGCGCTTTGCAGGGCTTGCTCAGGCGGTAGCTCCAGCTTAATCGCTTTCTTGATGTAGAAAGAAAGAATATCCGAAATTTTGGTGTATTCCACCAGGGCCGGCCGGTGCGTGCCCTGCTCCAAAAGCTGATGCAGATACGGCAGCTCCGGTTGCGAGGCAAAATAAGCTTGATCTTCATACACCCGCCGGTTGGCCGGTAGATATCCCATTTCTTCATACATCATCTGTTGCATTTCCTTGCTGGTAATGAAGCGTAGAAATTTGAGCGCTTGCTCTTTTTTCTCCGAATCTTTCGAGATCATCAAATTCCAACCGCCAAAAATGGAAGTGGGGGCAGCGCCCTCAAAATGCGGCAGCGCCGCCACGCCGATGTTATCGATTTTCTCGCGAAAATTGGCACGGTAACCTTGCAAATTTCCCGGCCAGCCGCGAAAGAAAATGGCATCCTGCGCAAGCGCGTACTCATACACTTCGATTTCTTTATACTCGGTGACGAGCGGCGGCGTCACGCGATATTGATTGACCAGATTCACCAACAAACGCAAGGCGCGCAGCGCCGGCAGTGTGTTCAAGCGCAACGAGTCTCCGGCAAACAAGGGCGCGCCCTGACTGTTGGTGGCTTCAACGAAGCTGCACACCAGGCCTTCATAATTATCTGCCGGAAAAAGATAAAAAGGATGTTGCGCCAGTTCCGGACGCCGGCTGAGGTGAACAAATTCTTCCCAGGTGACGGAGGCTTGCAGCTTTTTTTCGATGGCAGGATAATCCGGCAGTTTTTGCAAAATATCTTTGCGATAGTACATCAAACCGATGTCGATATAAAAAGGAACGCTGACCAGAACGCTATCGAAATAGCAGGATTCCAGAGCATAGGGCAGGAAATCGCTGCGTTCGGCCGCGGTAAAATGCGGCGAAAGCGGCTCGGCCCATTTGACGAAACGCGGCACCCAAACCAAATCCACCGCAAACACGTCAATGCGCGTGGTTTTGCTGCGGAACGAGCGCGTGAGAAGCTGTTTGCGCTCGTTGGTGCTGAATTTGTTGAACGGCAAATCCACTGGCACCACTTCGATTTCGCCGCGATATTTTTCATTGAAGCGTTCGATCAGTTTGCGATGCGCCGCAGAGATGTTGTCGGCAAAGTGAATGCGGGTGACCGTGTCGTCGCCGTCTTCAGAGGGATCGGCGGGGGCAAGCACCAGAACGAAAAGCGCCAGGCAGGCAATCAAAACGGAGATGATGAAGAGATTGGTTACGGTGAAAAGCCTTGACAGCATACCACGTCCTCACAAGTTGCGTTGCATTTGCAGGAGAAGCTACGCAAACGCGGCTAAATTGCAATGCTTTTTTTGGCGGGAGGGCGGCAGCTTTTTCGGTTTTGGCAGCGATGGCATGCCGCTCTGGTAAGCGCCTGGGCCAACATTTTTAACAGGCAGGAATCTAATGCCGCGGGGTGTTCTGACCCAGGCAAGATAACACCCATTTTCATTCTTGCTCTTCCGGAAAATTTTGTTAGATTGCCGTCTCTAAAATTTGGGATTCCCGCTCAACGTGAGGGCGTTTGCTCAAGCCTCTCAATGCCGCGAGGCTGTGCGGCATTTCAATAGCGTGTTTCCCGCCGGGTATCCTTTCACCCTCAGCGATAATTTTGCTCTGCCGCCGCGAATGGAAACACACAACTGTTGGACATGAGGCCCGCGCCGCAGGCATGATTCCCAAAACGCCAGAGATGCCGGAAACCGGAATTTGCTTCGTCACAATCTTGGAGTCCATGTGAACTATATTACTCTCATCGGCCTGGCTGCGGCCGCACTCACGACGACATCTTTTATTCCACAGTTGATCAAAAGTTGGAAGGCGCGATCGGCGAAAGACTTGTCCTTGGGCATGTTCGTAATTTTTGGCAGCGGCGTTTTCTTGTGGTTGATTTATGGCATTCTCATCAACGATGCCCCGGTCATTATTAGCAATGCGATTACGCTGGTCTTGGCATTGACCATCCTGGCGTTGAAATTAAAGCACGGGTAGAATTTTTGATGATGGACATTTTAATAAATGGAGTCCAGGCTGTTCTGTTTGATCTTGACGGCGTGATTGTCGATTCCGAGCCGTTGCACGTTAAAGCCTTGGACTTGACCTGCCGGCATTTTGGGTTTGAGTTGTTGCCGGAAGACATCGTGCGGTTTAAAGGCGTCACGGAGAAACAAGCGGCCCGCTATTTTTTTAATGGCAGCGAGCAGGCAGCATCGAAAATCGAGGAGTTTATTGCTTTCAAAAGCAGGCTCTATACGAAGAGCATCGTGCAGGAACTGGAATTAATCGAAGGCGCGGTTGATTTCATAAATTTCTGTCGCGCTTCGGGCTGGCGCATCGGTTTAACCACGTCAGCCTTGCCGGAAAATGTTGAAAGTGTTTTGCAAAAATTTCAGCTCGCCACTTGTTTCGAGGCCATTGTGTCCGGCGGCGAAGTCACGCATAGCAAACCTCATCCCGAGCCTTATCTCAAGACGGCGAAAAAACTCGATATCGAACCGCAGCACTGTCTGGTCATCGAGGATTCCATCAATGGCGTGCGCTCGGGAAAATCCGCCGGCTGCCGGGTGATCGGAATTACGACAACATTCGCGGCCGACGAGCTTCACGCCGCCGGCGCGGATTTGGTGGTGAATTCATTTGCCGATATTCGCCCGTCGTGAAATCTTGTTTGAAATTGAAGAGCCTATTTTTATATTTGTTCTCGAAATCGCCACAAAAAGCAAATGTCTGTTGAAGAGAGAAGAGTATGAATCAAAAGAAATTTGATGGCACCAACGTTTCGACACAGCAATTCTATAAATATTTAATGAGTGAATACAAAAATGGCTTTTGGGCTGACCGAAAGAGACCAAAAAAACATCCTGCGCGCGCTGCATGAGTTTCCCGCGATCGAAAAAGCGATCATTTTCGGATCTCGCGCGATGGGTAACAACAAGAAAAGCTCGGACGTCGATCTCGCCATTGTGGGTAAAGATTTCACGCCACCAATGGCTGTCCGGCTGCGTGTTTTGCTCAATCAAGAGCTGCCGTTGCCTTATTTTTTTGACGTCGTCAAGTATGAGAGCATAACCAACGACGACTTGAAACGGCACATCGACGAGCATGGAGCAGTTTTTTTCTCATCGGATGCGCAATAGCCGTTCTCCCGGATGAGATCCTGCATTTGCCCGCAGATGCAAGCTTGCCGCCGCCGGCGAACCGCCGTCATGATGCGGCCATCATCTTTTCCGCATCCCAGGCGATCACCCTTTTTTCGAGATAGCTAGTATTGGTCAGCACCGCCGGCGCCGCCGCGCGCAAGCCGAAAACCGCATCTTCAATCACGCTTGTGTTGGTGCGTATGGCGTTGAAGAAATTGTGGAAATGATCCAACCGCTCATCGTAGCCTCTCGGCGCTTTGAATTCCGTGACACCCTCGAGCTGCGGTTTTAGCGCAGCACCGGCCATGTTCGCGCGATATTGCTCTCTAAATTTTTCCTGCATCTCCTGAGAAAACGTACGCACGGAGTTGTAGCCTTCCACTAGATCTTCCATGCTCTCGCGATAACGGTTGCGGCGAATCACCTTCACACTATCCCCGTCCAAAATCATTGTGCCCTCGCTGCCGATGAAGCGCGTGCCGGTTTCGCCTTCGCTGCCGTCGATGAAATTCGTGGACAGCGCGAGTGTAAACGCGGGGTGATGTTCGGATTCGGTATAATCGTACAGGCCCGAAATCACATCAGGCACGTCGCGTCCATCTTTCCAAAAGCGCAAGCCGCCGGCCGCCATGATTTGCGCCGGCCCTTTCGCGCCGATGACGTGATGGATGCCCGAGAACAGGTGCACGAACAAATCGCCCGGAATGCCGGTGCCGTAATCCATGTAATTGCGCCATCTAAAAAAGCGAATGGGATCGAACGGCCGATTCGGTGCTTTGCCTTGAAAACGTTCCCAATCAATGGTCGCCGGCGAAGCATCTGGCGGAAGCGAGTATTGCCAGGCGCCCACTGCGGAATTGCGCCTCCAACTCGCATTAACCATGTTCAATTCTCCAATCGCGCCGGCATTGAAAAGTTCTTTGGCTTTGTCGTACACCAAGGAACTCACCGATTGGCTGCCGACCTCTAGCACCTTTTTCGTTTTACGCTGTGCCGCGACGACGTCGAGTCCCTCGGCTGCGTGTTGCACCATGGGTTTTTCGCAATACACATGCTTGCCGGCATTCATGGCGTCGATTGCCATTTGCGCATGCCAATGATCGGAGGTTGCGATGATGACGGCATCGATGTCCGGGCGATTCAGAATTTCTTGATAGTCACGCGTGGTCGCCACGTCTTTACCAAAAATCTCCTGCGTGCGAATGCGGCGGCCATCGTATAAATCCGCTGCGGCCACGAATTCGACCCCCGGCACTTGCAATGCCGTTTCAGTGTCGATAAAACCGATAATGCCCATGCCAATGGTGGCGAGGCGGATTTTATCGCTGGGCGCGACGGGTTTGTCGGCAAATTCTTTCATGGGAATTTCCTCGAAGGTAGTCGATAAGAGGCCGGGAACCGCAGTTGCGGCAAATGCTGATGCGGCGCCACACTGCTTTAAGAAATCTCGGCGAGAATAACTTTTAGCGGTTTGCATAGAATCGTCCTCCGTGAAATTGCGTCATTTTGTGGCGAGCTTTTTCGCCGCATATTCACTGCCTCCCATGCGAAACACAAAGCTTTTGGGCCGGCCTTTTTTATCCAATTCGAATTCCAAATCACCCGCGGTTTTTGCCATGGTGAATTTGCGGTCCGAGAGGGCGACGATTTCCAGCCAGCGCGAGCCGGAAAAATTCGCCAGCATCTTTTCGCCTTCGCGCTTGAGATTGAAATGCCAATTGGGATTCACTTCGTACTTGCCCACGTAGCGGTCAAGAACCTCGGGCGCAAGAGTGATTGCGTCCGCGATTTTCCCCGAGGGCGGACGCAGGTCGAGAGGCTCGGGCAACTCGCGCAGCCAAATGTTGCGGTAGCGCACCGGACTGCCGTGATCTTGCAACGAAATGGGAAGCTTGTCCGCGTGCGCGGCATACGCATCAAATTCCATCCAGTTCGTTGGCCCCCAGAGCGCGACGTTATCCTGCACCAAAATGCCGTTGTGCAAAACCGTCATGCGCGCCGGCTGCAACAGTGCGCCGTCATTGCCAAAACGCGGGCGGCGAAAGATGATGTCATAACTTTGCCACTCGCCCGGCGGCCGGCAAGCGTTGGCGAGCGGCGGATATTGGCCGTAAATCGCAGCAGCCTGGCCGTCGGCGTAGGTTTCGCTTTGGTATGAATCGAGCACTTGCACTTCGTACAATCCCATCAAATAAACGCCGCTGTTGCCTTGATTTTGCCCGCCATCTAGCTCGCGCGTCGGCGCGGCCCACTCGATATGCAATTGCACATCGCCAAAGCCGGCTTTGGTGCGAATGTCGCCGCCGCCCTTGGAAATTTCCATATAACCATTTTCCACTTTCCATTTTGCCGGCTCGCCTTTGGCGTCGCTCCATTGCGCCAGATCTTTTCCAGCGAACAAAATTATCGCATCGGAAGGCGGGAGGGAAGCCACAACGTTTTTGTCCGGCGTCACCACCGGCGGGCGCGGCCGGGTGATGTCGTGGGTTTTCCATTGCGATTGCGCAACAACCGTGCTGGCGATGAGCATAACGACCGCGATGAAAATCAATGGGAGGGAGGGCATAAGAGTTTTGATTTGGTTGAACATGATAAGGTCTCCGTTATGTTTATATTCGTGATCGTGCCGTCTTTTTTGAAACCGCCCGAGCGATTAGTCATGGAGCATGCACATGCTCGATAAACGGCCTAAACAAGTTTTTCAGATAAGCTGAAAACCTGGGTCTTCGGGCAGCAAAAAATTTTCCAACGGATTGAAACAACCCAACTGATAAAGGGCTTTTCATCCGCTGGGTTGTTTCAATCCGCTGGAGAAAAGTTAGAATTTTATTCAAAGTTCGAAAACCTGATCGCCTACTCCGATTTGCAGACAAGCTGCAAATCAAAGCTTCTGCGAAGCAACAAAAAACTATTTGGTGAATCTCGGTGTCTTCGGCGACCATCGGCGATAAAGCTTTTCCACCGAAATGCACCGAAATCAACAAGCATCGCCGAAAAACCTTTGGCAGGATGATTTATCGGCAGAATTATATCAAATCGTTCTGCCGACAAATTATCCTGCCGTAAGCTTTCAGAATTTTATTCTAACTTTGAAAAGCTAATCGCTTGATCTTTCATCACAATCGCCCGGGCAGCAGTGTTTTGGGATGGCGCTTTATTTTATCACATTTGTGATCGTTCCGCTTTGTTTGTCCTTCAAGATATACTTCGTCACCCCGTCAGGCATGCGCTCGCGCTTGATCAAAATCTGGCCTTCGAATTCCTGGGCCGGCGCTTTGATTTTTTCAACGTTGTTTGCGCCTGGCCAGTCGCGCAGTTCGACCGGCTCCCATTTCTTTGTGCGCGCGGATTTGTAGCATGCATCGAGAATGGCGTTGACGACATAGCCGTCGTAGAATGTTTCGCGCGGCGCCTGATGCTTGTCCCAGGCGTCAAACATGTCGGTAAACATGTGCGCGTAACCCAGCTCGTTCACCTCATCACCCACCGGAAAAAGCCAGCCGCTTTCGCGCTCGGATTTTTCGGCAACGTAGCCGCCGCTTTCGCCGCTGGTAAACATTTCAAAACCGGTGCGCAGAAAATGATTGAGCCAGAGCGTGCCTTGCGTGCCTGACACTTCGTCGCGCAAATCCATGCCCCCGCGAAACGCCCAGCTCACCTCGAATTGCCCGACCGCGCCAGTGGCGAATTTGATCAACCCGATGCCATGATCTTCCGCCGCAATCGGATGCACCAACGTATCCGCCCAACACATCACCTCCACCGGACGAATATCTTTCCCGATGTAATGGCGAATGATCTCGATGCAGTGACAGGCAAGATCGATCATTGCGCCGCCGCCGGCTTCGTTGGCATCCCAAAACCAGGCGCTGTGCGGCCCGGGATGCGTCTCACGCGAGCGCGCCCACAAAATCTGTCCCAGTGCTCCTTTCTTAATGGAATCGAGCGACTTCAACATTTTTGGAGTATAAACCAAATCTTCGAGATAACCGTGAAATACGCCGGCTTGTTCAACTAGCGCAAGCATGCGCTGCGCTTCTGTGGCGTTGCGGCCAAGAGGTTTAGTGCAGAGAATCGCTTTACCGGCTTGTGCAGCCAGGCTCACAGCTTCTTCGTGGAGATGATTGGGCAGGCCGATCACCACGCAATCGGTTTCAGGATCGTTGATAGCCTCGGCGAGGCTGGTGGTGTGTTTGGGAATGTTCCAATCTGCGGCAAACTGTTGCGCCCGCACTGCGCTGCGGGAATAAACCGTGTGTACACGATCACGCTTGCGCTGGCCGTGCAACGTCATGGTGTAAAACATGCCGATCAAACCCGTGCCCAACATGGTGATCCGGTGGGATTGTTCCATAACCTGCTCCTTCCGCTAAGGTTCTCGAAGAAACCGGGGTGATCGCGCTGATCGATGATGAAAATTTCGTCATATCATGATAGCGATCTTGGAGAATAATGCAAATCTTTTTTCGGCACGCGACGAGGTTTAATTTTACTTCGACATTTGCAACTGCGCCTTTCTGTTTTTATATTTCGTCAACAAAAATTGCTGCACACTCTGCCGGAATCCGATATGCAAACTTACTCTCGATCATTGATTTTTAGCGGGGCATTTTTTCTTCTCGTTTCGTGCAACACCGCGCCAGCACCTACTCCGACCAATTCCCTCAATGTGATGAGTTTCAATATTCGCTTTAATAATCCCAATGACGGCGAGAATGCCTGGCCCCATCGCAAGGCCTTGGTGGCCAACACCATACAATTTCACCGCGCCGATCTTGTCGGCGTACAGGAAGCGCTGAAAGAGCAATTGGATGATTTGAGCGCGTTGCTGCCGGAATTCGCCTGGCTCGGCGTAGGCCGCGACGATGGCAAAGAGCAGGGCGAGTATTCCGCCATTCTTTATCGCAAAGATCGTTTCGAAGTTTTGCAACAAATCACATTTTGGCTATCTGAGGAACCGGAACAACCTGGCAGTGTGGGGTGGGATGCTGCGATCACGCGTGTCGTCACGTGGGCAAAATTCCAGGACAAGCGCGACGCCAAGGTCTTCTTCTTATTCAATACGCATTTTGATCACGTCGGCCAACGCGCGCGTGAAGAAAGCGCAAAACTTTTGTTGCGCCAGATACAAAATGTGGCGGGCTCCGAGCCGGTAATCGTGACCGGAGATTTCAACGCGACCGCGTCGAACCTGGTTTATGAGATTTTGGTGGGAGACGCGGTGGAGCAGGATTCTCTGACGCCAGCGCATGGTTTGATAAATGCGCGCGATATCTCCATGTTGCCGCATTACGGCCCGGATTGGACCTTTCACGATTTTGGCCGCGCGACCGAGCGCCCGGGCATTGATTACATCTTTGTCAATCATCGTCTCAACGTTTTACGGCATGGCATTATTGCGGATCCCGCCGGCGGGCCATACACCTCTGATCATCTTCCCGTGCTGGCTGAGGTTGTCATACAAAAAAAATGACGGGATGCAATTCATCGGTTGTGTTTAATTTTTCTGTGAGGAGGATTACCGTATGTTGAAACGTCGAGATTTTTTAAAGCAATCGGTGCAGCTTGCCGGAGGCCTTGGCTTGGTCGGATGGTCTGGTCAAATTTTATTGGGATGCACGAACTCAGGCTCCGAAGGCGAACAAAAAGCCGCAGGCATGTCAAGCGTGGCCTCGCCGTTGTACAAAATTTCACTGGCGGAATGGTCGCTGCACAAAACGATTTTTGCCGGGCAATTGGATCATCTTGATTTTGCCAAGGCTGCAAAAAATGATTACGGCATCGAGGCGGTCGAATTCGTCAACGTGTTTTTCAAGGACAAGGCGAAAGACGCGGGTTATCTGCGCGAACTGTTGACGCGCGCGCAGGGGGAAGGCGTGCGCATCCTACTCATTATGTGTGATGGTGAAGGCCGGCTCGGCGATCCCGATGAGCAAAAGCGCATGGAAGCGGTGGAAAATCATTACAAATGGATTGAAGCCGCGAAATATTTCGGCTGCCACTCCATTCGCGTGAACGCCGCGAGTGAAGGCAGTTTTGAAGAGCAGCAAAAACTGGCGGCTGAAGGCCTGCGCCGGTTGACCGAATTCGGCGCACAAAACGAGATGAACGTCATTGTCGAAAATCACGGCGGGCTATCGAGCAACGGTGAATGGCTGGCAGGGGTGATGAAAATGGTCGATCATCCGCGCTGCGGCACACTGCCGGATTTTGGAAATTTTTGTGTGAGACGCGAAGATAACTCGTGGGAAAAGCCTTGCGCGGACATGTATGATCGCTACAAAGGCGTGCAAGAGTTGATGCCCTTTGCCAAAGCCGTGAGCGCGAAATCAAACGAATTCGACGAGGCCGGCAATGAGGTGCAAACGGATTACAGGCGTATGTTGAAGATTGTCATCGATGCCGGTTACAATGGTTATATCGGCATTGAATACGAAGGCACTACGCTCAGCGAGCCTGACGGCATTCACGCGACAAAGAATTTACTCCTGCGTGTGCATGAAGAGCTGGCAAAGGCATAACGTCTCATTTTTGAGGATAGCCTGTTCCGCTGAAATCAAGGCGAAGAACAGGCTATCCCAATGAATTTCATTGCGACCATTTTGTTGGTTTGCGATCCCACCGATGTTTTCCCAATTCCTTGACGAGAGCAGCCGGCAACGGGCCGGCCGCGCTCGCAGCGAGATTCGCTTCCACATGTTTGATTTTGCGCATACCGGGAATGATGGCACTGACGGCAGGCTCGGCTAAAATAAACCGCAACGCCATCTCCGGCATGGTCATGCCGGCAGGAATAAGCGGCTGCAAGGCTTGGGCGCGGTCCACGCTGGCGTGCAGATTTTCTTTCACAAAATAAGTATTGCGCCAATCGCCTGCCGGCCAGCGGCTCTCTTTGGTCAAGGTTCCGGTCAACGTGCCTTCGTCAAACGGCACGCGTGCGATGACGGCGACCTCATGCTTTCGGCATGCCGGAAAAAGTTCGTCTTGCGGATTCTGATCGAAGATGTTGTAGATGACTTGCACCGCATCGATGGCCCCGCTTTCCACCGTCTTCACGCCGTTCCACGGCTCCCAGCGGTTGAGACTAATGCCAATGGCGTGAATCAAGCCCTGCCGTTTGAGGTCTGTTAGTTTGTGCAACCAGCGATCATCGTTGAGCCAGAGATCTTCCCAGGTGTGGAATTGCATCAAATCAAAGGAATTCAAACCGGCATTTTGCAAGCTGCTTTCAACATAGTGCCGGATATGGTCGGGCGGATAGCAATCATCGAGGGAATATTCGCGCCGGCTGGGCCATTTGAGATTCTTGGGAGGAATTTTCGTGGCGGTGTAGAGTTTGTGTTCCGGGTTGGCGCGCACGAGTCGGCCGAGCAGGCCTTCACTTTTTCCCGCGCCATAAGCCCATGCTGTGTCGAAGAAATTGCAGCCCAACTCCACCGCGCGTTGCAGGCTTTGTATCGACTCTTGATCATCCGAACCCGTCCATCCTCCCATGCCCCACATGCCATAACCAATCTCGCTAACCTGCCAATTGGTACGGCCAAAGCGTCTATAGTTCATGTTGCGCTCCCATCGAAATGAGTTAAAAACGCGCACAGCAAAAAATCAGATGAAATCATGCAAAGCAGAAAGAATGAAGCTGAGTTATCGAAATTGCAAGCTTTGCCAGAAGCTTTCCGGTGTTGCAGAATTTTTGTGATCGAGTTGTTGGGCTTATGTTTTAAGAAAAATGTTGTTGATTCGTTGGCGATGTCAGGCAATGCCAATATCTAATCAGAACGCGGCGGCGGTTACGCCACAAACAAGGATATCGCAAAAACCATTGCGAATCCCACCACTGCAATCAAGGTCGAGGTTATCGTCCAGGAACGCAGGGTCTCTTTCTCGCTCAAACCAAAATAGCGATTGACCAGCCAAAAGCCGGAGTCGTTCACATGCGAGGCGATGGAAGCGCCGGCGGCAATCGCGATCACCATCAAACCCAAAATTGCGCCCTGCAACTCCAACGTTGCCACGATGGGAGACATGATGCCGGCGGCGGTGATCATTGCCACCGTGGCCGAGCCTTGCGCAATGCGGATAATGGCGGCCGCGAGAAAAGCCAGTAACAGCGGCGGCAAGCCAGAGGCGGACATCATCTCGCCTAAAACCTTGCCCACACCGGAGTCAATCAAAATTTGTTTGAATACACCGCCGGCGCCGGTGACGAGAATAATGATGCCCGCCGGCTCCAGCGCCTTGGTCGCCAGACTCTGCACCTCCTCTGATGAAAATCCCCGCCGGGTGCCGAAAATGTAAAAAGCCAGCAGCGTTGCAATAAGTAGAGCAACGAACGGATGGCCGGCGAATGCCAGAATTTCGCGCAAGATACCTTCGTCCAGCGCCGCGCTCGAGATGGTATTCAGTAGTATCAAAAACAATGGAATGAAAATAATGCCCGCGACGGCGCCCAACCCGGGCAAATCTTTTTCGCGATCATGTATTGGGCTTTGCAAATCAAAATAATCCGGTACGTTAACGTGAATGCGTTTGGCAAGATATTTGGCGAAAAGAGGGCCTGCGATGATCATTGCGGGAATGCCGGCAAGAAGGCCGAAGAGAATCACCCAGCCGAGATCGGCATGCAACAACTCAGCAACTGCGATCGGCCCGGGCGTGGGAGGAACGAACGAGTGCGTTACCGCGAGTCCCGCGAGCAAAGGAATGCCATAATACAGCAGGGAATGCCCGGTTTTGCGCGTGAGTCCGTGCACGAGCGGCACGATGAGGATAAATCCGACGTCGAAGAAAATCGGAATCGACACAATGAAGCCGGTCAACGCCAACGCCCATTGCGCGTGAGATTCTCCGAATTTTTCCAGCAGGCCGCGTGCGAGGCGTTCGATGCCGCCGGAAATTTCCAGCATGCGGCCGAACATGGCGCCTAAGCCAACGACGACGGCCACAAACCCCAACGTATCCCCCATGCCTTTTTTAATGGAATCCAAAATGGTATTCAAGGGCATGCCCGCCGCGACGCCACCAGCAAACTCACGAGCAAAAGCGCGGTGAATGCCTGCAGCTTGAGGCGAATGACAAGAAAGAGGAGAAACAGAATACCGGCGAGGGCAACGACTAAGGGCATGGCATCTCCGCAGTAGGCGGCGCGATGTGCGCAAGATGGAGTTATCCGTGTTGCAGCGCTTTCAGGCGCTAATCCTGTTCGGGATTTTTGCCGGCGCAACAGAATTGTGGCGAGGATGTGAAACTAATTTTTGTGGCCGGGCAATTCCTTGCTCAGCGCGCGAACCTCCTTCTTGGAAAGGCCGGTGACTTCAGCGACCAGATCGACACTCATTTTTTTGCGCAACAGCGATTTGGCGATTTCGCGCGCCTTGTTTTGCGCAATCTTCGGCGCAAGCTCTTGTTCAATTTTCGGCGTAAGCTCTTGCTCGATCTTCGGCGTAAGCTCTTGCTCAACCTCCTCGGCGATCTCTTGATAGGCGCGCGATTTTTTGATGTTGGAAAATAAAGGCTCTGTCATTTTCTTTATCTCCTTTAACGAGAGTTGGGGAAGCTTATCCATCAATAAACTGACCAGCATTGGGACGACCTTTTCTAGATCATCAGCTTGAGGAAACTGGTCGGGTAACTGGCGAACAATTTTGCGAACCGTCGACGCGACGTTCTGCTCTGAATCTAATATGATCTGAACCAAACTCAAAGGGAATTTTTCTAAATGTTTTTTGGGCAAACGTTTCAGATAAAGCCGCTGCAGCCTGCCGCTCACAAAAAACTCTTGAAAATGCTGATGAACGCCGGGATTTGCCGTCTCTCGCGGAAAGAGCACAACCGCCCGCCAGTTGTTAAGCGGGCGATATTGCCGCAAATACAAAAATATCTCACCGAAAAGACGGGCGTAAAAGTCGTTTTCTTTCTTGAATTGCGTCTCGACGAAATAAATCGGATCGTCTTTCGTCTTTGGCAGAAAAAGGCCGTCGAAACGAAAGGCTTGCTCCTTCACCTCGATGGAAGTGAATTTGTACCTTTTGGCCTTGCGCGGATCTTCCCCGATCAACGTGAACAACGCGCCGGGAAACTCGCGAAAAAAGCGATTAAAAAATGAGTCGGTTTTCACATTTTCCCCTTTGTGCTCAACGTTATCCGGCAAAGATACATATCCGCCGTGATATACAATACCGAGCCATCGTCGCCAAACGCGCAATTCGAAGTCGCCTCGCCGGTTGCGATTGTGCCCAAATGCTCGCCTTTCGGGCTGAGAATGATCACTCCGCCCGGCCCGGTGGCGAAGAGATTGCCGGATTCATCAACGGACAAGCCGTCCGGCAATCCTTTTTTACGCTGCTTCACCCACGGCGTGGCATCGAACAAAATTCTGCCATCTGAAATCGTGCCGTCCTCTTTTACGTTGAATGCCATCCAAATAGCTTTGTCCGGATCGGATTGGGCAACGTAAAGAGTTTTTTCATCCGGCGAGAAAGCAATGCCATTGGGATACGTCAGTTCCTTGGTCAACAGGGTCAGCTCACCCTCTTTTGATAAACGATAAACGCCGTTGAACGGCAACTCCTTTTTGGGGTTTTGGTTCAAGCCGGCCAGGCCATACGGCGGATCCGTGAAATAAAAATCGCCGTTGGATTTGAACACGCCGTCATTCGGGCTGTTCAAGCGTTTGCCTGCAAAACGATCGGCTAAAACTTTTTTGGTAAAATTCTGTGTGTTGAGTTGGCTGATGCAGCGATTGCCGTGATCACACATTACCAGCTTGCCGGCGGGACTCAAGTTCAATCCGTTCGCGCCCAGCTCAAAGCCGGGCGGATCCTCACCAACATATCCCGCGGGCCGCAAATAAACGCTGATCCCCTCGCCTTGTTTCCATTTATAAATTGTGTTCTTGGGAATATCGGTGAAAACCAGCGCCTGTTCCTGCGGCAACCAGAGCGGGCCTTCGGTCCACTCAAAGCCCTCGGCAAGCTTTTCCAGTTTGGCGTTCGCCGGGATTAAATGGTTGATGCGAGGATCAACACGATGAATCTCGCCGAAAGATTGCGAGGCAACAGGCATGGTTTTTCCAATCAAGAAGATCGTAAAAAAGAAAAATATCCGGGCGGCTCCCATGTGTTTCATCCTCCTTTTAGAAATGATTGTCTTCGTAATCTAAACCTAGCAATTTGAGGTGATCGCATTGTTCAAGTCATCGATCCATTCGAGTATCGTAACTTCCGCAATCCGCAATCATCAATCCAGAATTGGTTGCGCAGCGTCGCTAGTACTGCAACGTTAAGTTCGAGATTTCCCCGTACTTTTGTCAATGTCAGGAGGAATCTTGTGATGTACTGGGTTCGCAGCCGGATCGCGCCGTTTTCCCAATACTTCACACCTGAATTTTGCACCATGTCTGACCGAATCCGTGATGAGCGCGGGCTTGATCAAGATGTCAATTTACGAATTGGGTGAGGCACAAAAAATTTTGCACGAGAACTTGCCGGCAACTCCGAAGGAGTGAAATGGTTATAGTCATGCGCGCACGCCGTTTCTACAAACTCCGAAAGGAGTGACATGTTCTTTTCATCGAAAGCGCAGGGTTTAAAATCGAACCCGTGCAACATTTCACTCCATCGGAGTTTTGAAGGGTGGTGGGGCGGATTTTACTATAAACATTCCACCGCTTCGCGGTTTGTTTAAGACGATTATCGATTCTTTCTTGTCATATCTCA
>SZPB01000078.1 GCA_030263535.1 Cytophagia bacterium CHB2 | reverse complement strand
CTCATTTGGGGAACCGCTAATAAACGCGAATATTCGCTAATCTTAAAATTCGCGTTTATTGGCGTGCATTCGCGGTTTGAGATTTGGGCAAGTTATTTAATCGAGAATCCTTAGTCTGTTTGAAAACATGAACGCAAAACGACCTGAGCGTTGTCGAAGCAAGTTAAATTCGCCTTCGATGAGCGCAGCCTACCTTCAAATCAAAAATTCTCAAACAGTTTAGTTGCTACGAGACAATCTATCGTTCGCTTGGGAAGACACCAAATTTGCAGATCAAATCACAAGTCACCCTTTTCAAGAATTTTCCCTGTCACATTTGATCGGCAAATTGCGCGAGTTTCTTGCGTACCCGGCTGATCACCACTTCAATGGCGTGCGGCATCATATTAATGCCAGGCATGCGGGCAATTTGGGTTGGCGTAAGTCCTTCGAAGTATATAAGTTGGAAAAGCAGTTTGTCGCGATGCTGAAGCGGCCCGTGCAAGACAAGATCCAAATAGAAATTAATTTGATCCTGTAATTCCATCATGCGCGTCGCGTCATCTGTGGTTTCGTGCGCGGGGAGATTTTGGCGGATGCTTCGCACCGTTTGTTCACTCCCAGAGTCGTTTTCTTTATCCAGCGATCGTTCGATGCGCGGGCGTTTTTGGGCGTGCTTCGCGCGCAGAATGTTGAGTGTGACGTGACGAGTAATGACACGCAGGTAGCAAAACCAGGATTCCTCGGTTGTACCCTTAAACACGCGAAACGCCCGTCCTTGTTTTTTGAAAAATCGCGCGTAAACTTCCTGCGCGATGTCATCCACGTCTTCGATGGCGTTTGCGATTTGCTTCTGACCGTCTTGCAACAAAACCCGGGCAATGACGCGGCGAATGCGCTCCTCATAGCGGCGTATAAATTCCTGCCAGAGACGGTGATTGCACGGATCGTTCGCACAGCGGCGCACAAAATCGACATGCGTCCACTCCGAGATCAAAAGCATAGCCCCCAAACAAGTGGCCATCCACCAATTATCCGGCTGCCAATAGATGATGGCGGAGATCGTCGCGATCCAAAAAAATTTTGACCGTAGTACTGGAGGTGTGAAGAGAGGCTTTTTTTGCATTGTATCTCTTTACATTTAAAATACTTACGACCGTCACTCCGATAACGCGAGAAATTTTAGATTAACCGCCTTATTGTGCTTTTTCCCAACCAGTTCTGGAAATTTAATTCAATAGTCATAATAATTTTTTTACAGCCAAATTCAAGTGCAAAAAATTGTCAGGGAAATAAAAACCCCGGGGACTTTCACGCAATGTAAACCACATGCCAGTGAAAGACCCGGGGTTGATGAAAATAAATCGCGATTCGTTTTTCAATCCCCAACACAACCGGGGATAATCTCAAGGTGTAACATGATTTTGTGACGTCACTCCTTCTCAAACATACATATCATGCGGGAAGTAACGCTTATAAATGAGATTAGAAAACATTGCGGCGTCTTTGAGGTAAGGATTGATCTGATGCCGTTTGAAATGCTGGCGAATCAGGCGATGGGCCTGCGACCAATCCGGGGCGGAATCAAGCACGATCAACAGTTGATCAAATGAGGCCAAATCGCCGCCAAAGACCACTTTCACAAAACGTTGCCGCTGCTGCGGAGAAATCAATTGTGAGAGGCTCGCCAATGCGCCGGCATGCGCAGGGTTGAACGCGTTATTTCTCACGACGAGGTTTTCCACGTCAGCAAATCTTTGAGTCGTCATGTCATGCTCCTTTTAACAAACAATACGAAGGGTGGTCATCCCTGGAACAATTCTTTGACTACTCTTGCATGAATAATCAACAGACGGATTTTAATGCAGAGAACGGAAGGAGGTGATGATGTTTAATTCGATTTTTTAGTTGGTTAGAGGCGCGAACAAGCGGAAAAACACCCACAGTGGCCGGTCAAGTCGGCCGCAAGAAAAATAATCGCCAGAGGCGGAGACGGTGGCAATATGCTGGAATTGTCAGACCGGAGAGATTCATCAAAATTATCGGTTGATCGCTTAAAGGAAAAAACCTGATTCATCAAGACTTATGTGTGTTCATGAGGTGATGAATCAGGTTTTTTGCGCATTTACGAAAATTTACAATTATAACTCAAATGCCAAAAACTGAGTACCATCATTCCGCGCAATTTGCAGAAGCACGGTGTCGCCTTTTTTTGCATTTTGCAACATACCACTAAATTCCGTCACATTTGCCACGCTCTTGCGATTGACTTTAACGATGAGATCGCCTTCGCGCAGGCCCGCGCGATAGGCTGAGCTGACAGCCTCGATATTTGTTACCACGACGCCGCGCCGAGTTGCATCCAAATCATAGCGCTGCGCCAATCGGTTGTTCAGCGTTTCGACAGTAAAACCGAGCAATTCGTCCGGCGACGGCTCGAATCCACGCACACCGAAATTGGCAGGTTGCTCACCGAGCGTCACGGCAATTTCCCGCTTGCGGCCCTCGCGCAACACCGTGAGATTCGCCTGCGAACCGGGCGCCATCGCCGCAATATCCGCGCTGAGCTGGCTGTTGTCCTTCACTTTGCGACCGTTCAACGCCAGAATCACGTCTTCCGTTTGCAAGCCGGCTCTTTCCGCAGGACTATTCTCAACCACTTGACTGACAACTACGCCGCCCGGGCCATCCAAATTCAAGCCTTTGGCAAGAGACTCATCCACCGTTTGAATCGATACGCCGAGCCAACCGCGCACGACTTTTCCGTTTTTGATTAAGGACTCCATCACATGACGCGCCATGTTAATCGGCACAGAAAAGCCGATGCCCTGAAAACCGCCGCTGCGTGTTGCAATCGCCGTGTTGATGCCGACCAGCTCGCCGTCAAGATTGATCAACGCGCCGCCGGAGTTGCCGGGGTTAATGGCAGCGTCCGTTTGAATGAAGTCTTCGTATTGCGCCAGGCCAACGTTCGAGCGGCCTTTGGCGCTCACAATGCCCTGCGTTACCGTGCTCGCGAGATCGGCGCTGAGCGGGCTGCCAATCGCCAACACCCATTCACCAACACGCAATTGTTCACTGTCACCCAGGCGAATCGCCGGCAGATTTTTGGCATTGACTTTTATGACGGCGATGTCGGTTTTAGGATCAGTGCCGATCACTTTTGCCGGCAAGGTGCGGCCGTCGGTCATGCGAATGGTGATGCTATCCGCTTCGGCAATCACATGATTGTTGGTAAGAATGTAACCGTCGTTGCTCACAATCACGCCCGAGCCTAAACCTTGTTGGCGAAACTGCTGCTCCGGAGAGTCCTGGCCCCGGCGGCGATTGCTGTCGCCAAAAAAATCTCCGAAGGGATCGAAGAAAAAAGGTGAAGCAAACGGGCTGCGGTTGCGGTACCGCAGAACCTTTTCTGTTGATACCGTAACCACACTGGGACTCACCGCCGCGGCAATATCCACAAAAGCATTGTTCAAATCACGCAGAGAGGTAATGGCTTTATCACGCGCCGGCGGCACCGTGGCCGTTACTGCCGGCTCCGAGGCATTGAATGCCTGGGCTTCCGGCCCCTTATAAAAATTCGAAAAAATCAAACCGCCGATGACGACGCCAATGAGTAGAAAGATCATACTTGAATATGTTTTGGGCTTGCTCATATTGAAATCTCCTTTATGCGATTAGCTTTTCGAACGTTGAATAAAATTCTAACTTTTCTCCAGCGAATAGAAACAACCCAGCGGATGAAAAGCCCTTTATCAGTTGGGTTGTTTCAATCCGTTGGAAAATCTTTGTGCTGCCCGAAAGTCCACGTTTTCAGCTTGAAAGTAAAATCGTTGCTTTGAAAGCAAAAACATCTCACCGCCCGGGCGCAACCGCGCCGCCATTTTCAATGAAAGAATAACCTAACGTCTGAGCTTGCGCCTCGTACAACATATTTTTGTTGTGGAATATTAGACTGTTGTATGCCGCGAAATGCCTTAATTCGGATGAAAAAATTTCCCACAGGGCAGACTTGCGCGACAAGTATTTTTTGCGTATTTGTCTTAGCGAAGAGTCTGGTTCGGTGATGCTTGCCGGTATCACAGAATTTTATGAACCTTGTCGAGCCAAAACACTATGCTTGATGATTCAGCCAAAATCCGCCTCGGTATCAGCTCGTGCCTGTTGGGTGAAAATGTTCGCTTTGACGGCGGGCACAAAAAAGATCATTACATCGTCAAAACCCTGGCGCAGTTTTTTGAATGGGTGCCGGTCTGTCCGGAGATGGAGATCGGATTAGGCGCGCCGCGCGAGTCGTTGCGCCTCATTGGACGCGCCGAGGCTGCGCGTTTGGTGGCCAGCAAAACCGAGCGCGACTACACTGAGATGATGTCAAGCTATGCGCGCGCGAAAGTCGCCCAGCTCGAACATCTTTCGTTGAATGGTTATATTCTCAAAAAGGACTCGCCCACTTGTGGCATGGAACGCGTGAAGGTTTACGATGAAAACAACATTCCCGCCAAAACCGGGGTAGGCATGTATGCGCGGGTTTTATTGGAAGAAATGACGCATCTGCCGATTGAAGAGGAGGGCCGGCTCAGCGATGCCCGCCTGCGTGAGAATTTCATCGTGCGTGTGTTTTGCCATTTTCGCTGGCAGCAATTAACACAGGCGCCGCTGCGCGTCAATGATCTCGTGCGCTTTCACACACAGCACAAATACTTGATCATGGCGCACAGCGTTAAAGCGCTCAATGCCATGGGCCGCTTGGTCGCGGAGGCAAAATCACACCCGCCGGACGAGTTAAAAGCAAGCTACGCCGGACTTTTCTTCGGCGCGTTGCGCCGCCCGGCTTCCCCCAAAAAACACACCAATGTGCTGCAGCATCTCGCCGGTTATTTCAAAAAAGATCTCAATGAACGAGATAAAAGCGAGTTGCATGCGACCATCACGAATTATCACGCGGGCCTGCTGCCCTTGATCGTGCCGCTCACGCTCATCAAACATTACGTTTACAAACTCGACATCAAATATTTGCAAGATCAGATTTACCTCAACCCTCATCCCAAGGAATTGATGCTCTTGAATCATGTCTGAGCGCCAACTCTCATTCCTTTGTTGCGTATGGACGCAACACATTCGCAATCTTCTTTCCTCTATCTTCGCTCATCGCTTTCATAGGCCTCCATCGGCGGGCAGGCGCAAATCAAATTGCGATCGCCATACGCGTTATTGATGCGCCCAACGGCGGGCCAGAATTTATGCTTCCGCAACCAGGCCGCGGGAAACGCCGCCTTCTCCCGGCTGTACGGCATATCCCAGCGGTCTGCCACAACCGTTTCCGCCGTATGCGGCGAATGGGTTAACACGTTATTGCCGCGCTCGGCCTTGCCGTTTTCGATCTCCGCAATCTCACTCTTAATGGCTATCAAGGCTTCACAGAAACGATCCAACTCGGCTTTCGACTCGCTTTCCGTCGGCTCGATCATCAGCGTGCCGGCCACCGGAAACGAAACCGTGGGCGCATGAAAACCATAATCCATCAACCGTTTGGCAATGTCCTCGACTTCAATGCCGGCGCTGTTTTTGAAGCCGCGCATGTCGAGAATGAATTCGTGTGCGACGCGGCCGTTCACGCCTTTGTATAACACGGGAAAATATTTTTTCAGCCGCTGCGCCATATAGTTGGCATTGAGAATCGCCATCTTCGTTGCCTGCGTCAAACCTTCGCCGCCCATCATGGCGATGTAGGTCCACGAGATCACAAGAATGTTGGCGCTGCCCCACGGCGCTGCGGACACCGGTCCGATGCCTTGTTTGCCGCCGGTCGCAACCACGGGATGCGTCGGTAAAAATGGCGCGAGATGCGCGGCTACTCCGATCGGGCCCATGCCCGGGCCGCCGCCGCCATGCGGAATACAAAATGTCTTGTGCAGATTCAAGTGGCAAACATCCGCGCCTAATTCTCCGGGACGGCAAAGGCCAAGCTGCGCGTTGAGATTCGCGCCGTCCATGTACACTTGCCCGCCGTTTTTGTGAATACTGTCGCAAATATCTTTAATTGCCTCCTCGAATACGCCGTGCGTCGATGGATAAGTCACCATCAAAGCCGCGAGTTTATCGCGATGCTGCGCGGCCCGGGCTTTCAAATCTGCAACATCGATATTGCCCTTGTCGTCGCAGCGTACGACGACGACTTCCATGCCGGCCATGACGGCGCTAGCGGGATTGGTGCCGTGCGCGGATTGCGGAATCAAGCACACGTTGCGCTGGCGTTCGCCGCGGCTGTGATGATAGGCGCGAATCACGAGCAAACCGGTATACTCGCCTTGCGCGCCGGCGTTCGGTTGCAATGAAATCGCGCTGAAGCCTGTGGCCTCGGCAAGCCAGGTTTCCAGTTGTTGAAACATTTCCTGGTAGCCGGCAGCCTGCTCAACCGGCGCGAAGGGATGCAATTTCCCAAACTCCGGCCAGGTCACCGGAAACATTTCACTCGTGGCATTGAGCTTCATAGTACACGAGCCGAGCGGAATCATGCTGGTTGTGAGCGATAGATCTTTTGCCTCGAGCCGGCGCAAATAGCGCAACATTTCCGTTTCAGAATGATAACTATTGAAGACCGGATGCTGCATGAACGCGGAACGGCGCTGCATCTTGCCGGTATATCCCGGTTCCTCGGAAGCAGCGATATCTGCAACCGTGAACCCGGGCGTCTGTGACAACGCAAAAATTTTTATTACCTCACTCACTTCCTCGGCGCTGGAGATTTGATCAAGCGCGATGCCGAGCGTGCCATCATCATATTGGCGAAAATTGATGTGCCGCGCTTCCGCCGCTGCAAGAATTTGAGGCAATTTGGTTTTGCTGACCTTGACATGCAGCGTATCAAAAAAATCCTGGCTCAAAAGCTGATAACCGAGCCGCTGCAGCCCTTTCGCCAAAACCTTTGTCATGTTGTGAATGCGGGTCGCGATACGCTTCAGGCCGTCCGGACCGTGATAAACGCCGTACATGCCCGCCATCACGGCCAGCAACACCTGGGCCGTGCAAATGTTGGAGGTTGCTTTTTCACGTCGAATGTGCTGCTCACGCGTTTGCAAAGCCATGCGCAAGGCGGGTTTGCCGTGGGCATCGATCGAAACACCGATGATGCGCCCCGGCATGAGGCGCTTGAATTCATCACGGGTCGCGAAGAAGGCTGCGTGCGGGCCGCCATAACCCAACGGCACGCCAAAGCGCTGAGAATTGCCGAGCACAACATCTGCGCCAAATTCGCCGGGGGGCGTTAGTAACACCAGGCTCATCAAATCAGCCGCCACCGCCACCAGCGCGCCGGCGGCATGCGCCCGCTCGCAAAACGCGCGATAGTCATGCACCGCGCCGTCGGTTGCGGGATACTGCAATAACGCGCCGAACACCTCGTTCGTGAATTCGAATTTTTCATGATCGCCGACAATGACTTCAATGCCAAGCGGCAACGCGCGCGTTTGCACCACGGCAATATTTTGCGGATGGCAATGCTGCGAGACAAAGAAACGCGCCGGTTTTAGCTCGCGCTTTGTGTGATAGAACATCGCCATGGCTTCCGCCGCGGCAGTGGCCTCGTCGAGCAACGAAGCATTCGCCACCGGCAAGCCGGTGAGATCAATGATCATCGTTTGAAAATTCAGCAATGCTTCCAGGCGGCCTTGTGCAATTTCGGCTTGATAGGGGGTATATTGCGTATACCAGCCGGGATTCTCCAAAATGTTGCGCTGCACCACCGGCGGCGTGATGGTATCCGAATAACCCATGCCGATGAGTGAACGATAGATTTTATTTTTTGCGGCAATTGATCGCAGACGGGTTACGGCTTCGTATTCAGTTTGTATCCCGTCCAGCCGTAACGCGCGTTTGGTGCGGATATTCTCAGGAACGACGCTAGCTATAAAGGCGTCGAGCGACGGCGCCTCCAAAACCATGAGCATCTGGGCTGTCTCATCCGCGCTCGGCCCGATATGCCGGCGCGTGAACGCATTGGTGCGGGAAAGATCAATCGACATGAAAAAGACTCCTTGATGTAGGCAACAAGCTATGAAACCTTGGCGGGATGCGCTCAAAAAACGAAACTATCATAACAAAATAAGCCATGAATATCAAGGGCAAGCTTGACTAATTCGAGCGTATCTTGTACTTTGCGGTTCGCTTGATATTTATTCATCCTGCAGCGTGTTCATTCGCGCCATGCTTTTGCCCAAGCAGAGCATGCGTTACGAATGTTATCGCGATGCTGGTTTGCACTGTTGCACAACAGTTCGGAGACTCTGTTGAAAAAAATCTTTATTCTAACCAGCGTCTTTCTGCAAATTGCAGATATGCCAGCCCTGCACGCGCATCAGCTCAACAGCAGCTATTCCACGCTTGAAATCGCACACCCTCAGATCAAACTCACGTTGATGTTCGACATTTCCGATCTTGAGCGTGTTTTCCCGTTGGATGAAAACCGCGACGGCGCCGTCGATCGCGAAGAAGCGCAAAAAGGCATGCCGGAGATGTATGCGTATTTCGCCGAGCATTACAGCGTGGCGCTGGGGTATACCCCGGTAGAAATGGAGCCGCAAGAAGGCAATTTTTATCTTGATGAATTCGGCAATATGTTCATCAATTTTATATTCACCAAAAATGTTTCTGCTGCGCCCGAGGAAATCGGCTACCGCATCGATTTTTTCGAGAAATTCGGCCAGGCACACAAGAACCTGGCAAAAGCGGTGGCCGGTGATACGCTGCAAACAGCGATTCTCACCGCCGACCAGCCGCGCCACCGTTTTGTGCTGGGTGAGGAGGTTTCCTTACTCGCGCGCTTCCGCGAGTTCATTGTGCTCGGCATCGAGCATATTTTTTTGGGGTATGATCATATCATGTTTCTTCTTGGCCTGATTGCCATCGGCGGGCGCTTTATCGATCTTATAAAAATCGTCACCTCGTTTACCATTGCACACAGCATCACATTGATTCTGGCGGCGCTCGAAGTCGTGGCGTTGCCGGGCCGGCTGATCGAATCCGGCATTGCCTTGAGCATTGCCTATGTGGCAGCGGAGAATTTCATCATTTTCACCGGCAATAACAGCTCTGAAGCGGAAAATCTGACGCGACATCGCTGGGTTCTCACATTCTTTTTCGGCCTGGTACACGGCTTCGGCTTCGCGAATGTCCTGCGTGATCTCGGCTTGCCCGGTCGCGGCTTGATCGGGTCGTTGCTGTCATTTAATATTGGCGTCGAGCTTGGCCAGATTGCGATTGTCGGCGTGCTCTTCCCCATCATTCTGAGCCTAGCAAAGACGAAATTTCAACGCCAAGTCGTTTATGCAGTGTCTTCGATTATTTTCGTGTTCGGCCTCTCGTGGTTCATCGAGCGCTCGTTCGCTTTGAGTTTCATGCCGTTTTAAGGCTTCTTCCGATAAAAATATTCGAATCGGCACAACGTCGCGCCCTTCCGAAAATGCTCTAACTCCCGCGTGTGAACGTCGCCCACAAGAAATTAAACTCCCGCCCGAAAGGCATCTTTTCAGCGGGATTTCATTTTCGTGGGCGAAACGCCTGCGGAATTTTATGATAACCTCCAGCGGGTAATCGTGTAATGCAACGGCCAAGCCGTGGCGGGAACATTATCAAAAAATTACCCGCTTTCAGACTGGCACAAAAATAAAAAGGCCGGGAGCACGATTGATTGTGCTCCCGGCCTGAATTTTGACAGTTCAAGAAAAAGATGGGCGGCGCCTGCGGCCGTTATTTGATCTTCAACGAAGCAACCATCTTCTCGAAGGTCGGCAGAAAGTCGGAACGCCGGGTCTGATCATAATTCATGATCACGCGATAGATCTTATCATTCTTCACCAAAAAGTAAACCCGGCTTTCAATGCCACGCACCGGCGAATAAACACGATAGATGGCCTTGACGCCGTCAATCGTGCTTTCGCTCTGGCCTCTGCCCTTGAAGAATTTCTCATTCTGCTCAAAAACTTTTTCCACGCTCAAGCCTTGCGCGGGCAACACATCGACTTGAACCGTGCAGTCCTGACGATAGCCTTTGAATTGAATCGAGGCTTCGGCGGGTGCTTTGGGCTTTAATGCATTGGCGCTGAAATTATCAGGATGATTGATGCTGATCAGGTTATTGGAAAACGCCACAAACGTCTCAGAGGGCAAGGTCGGATCAGCGGCCGCGGCAGCCGCTTGTTTGGTGGGCAGCCGCATCGAGGCCAGAAGCGTATCGATCGTTGCACGATAAGGCTCGAAGTAATCATTGAACGCATTGTATTCGATGGTATAAAGCACCGAATCCTTGAGCGTCATGGTTTGCACGACGTACTTTTTTGTCTCTTTATCATAAGCGCCGCTGTAGACGATTTGCATGGCTTCGGTGCCGTCAACGGTTTTTGTGTCAACCGATCGAATTTGGAAGCCTTCTGCGGCGCGCGCTTCCTTGAACGAATCAATATATTGCGCGAGCGCCTGCACTGAGTCAAGCCGCTGATAGCTTACGGCAAGTTGAGCGCCGTCTTTGCCGGTTTTGGAGGTGGGGTTGTAGAATTTGTCAACGACATTCGGATCATTCGAGGAATAGATATTAACCTTGCCGCCTTCTTCAATAACGTGCCAACCCTTGGGATAACTAAACGTGCCTTTAAAATAGGGGTTTTGATAAAGCTCGTATCCGGTTACTGCCGGAATTTGTGGCTTTGATGAGCAACCAGACAGCACCGCCAGGGCGGCTAAACCCAAGAGGTGCACGATGATAGTCTTGCGCATAAACCTTCCTCCTTGAACGGACATTTTAGTTATTGCCCTAGCAGCTTCAACCCTTCCACGGCGTCTTTGTGACCAGGGCTAAGTTTCAAAACACGATTATACTCCCGCTTGGCGTCCTCACGCTTGTTTTGTAAAGCGTAGGCTTGCGCCAACCAAAGATGGGTTTGGGCGTCACTATCGTCCAGCTTGAGCGACGCGAGCAGATAGCTTTCCGCGCCCGCGTATTTTTTGTCCAACAAATTGATGAACCCAAGTTGGCGATTGGCTTCCGCCAATTCCGCTTTGTACTTTTCGCGGTCTTCTTCCGCGAGGGTAATGACTGCTTCATATTGCTTGCGCGCTTCCTGTACCGAGTCAACCTGGCTCAAGCAGAGGCCGAGCGAGTTGCGTCCGCGCAAATATTTCGGTTGCAACACCACGGCTTTGCGAAATCCGGCGCGCGCGGCATCCCATTGCCGAAGCGCCATTTTGCAATTGGCATAGTTAATGTAAACGGTGGCCATTGCAGGCGCATCAGGATCGCGGGTGAATTCTTTTTCGAACATGTCAGCCGCAATATCAAATTTCCGCATGCGCATGTAAAGCGCGCCAATATCACTGTAAAGCTCCCATTGCTCGGGATCCGCCTGCACGACTTTTTCGTAGGTTGAAGCCGCCAAAGAATCCTGGCCGCTGGCCATATACGCGCGGCCCAATCGTTTTAAGTCATCCGTGCTGAGCGGATCGACGCCGCGCAAACGATCATACGCGGTGATCGCTTCCGGATAATTCTTCAATTCGGCTTGCGAGGCCGCCAGTGTGCGCAACGCGTTTATCTCGTTGGGGTTGAGCTGCAACACATGCTGCGCCGCCTCCGTCGATTCCTGAAATTGCCGGCTTTGGAACATGGCATCCATATAAAGCGGCCAGGCCTCTTCCACCTTGGGAAAACGGCGAACATGCGTTTTAAAAACACGCGCCGATTCGCGCGGCAGCTTGGCGGCGGTATAAATCTTTCCCAACTCGAACAAAGCGGCTTGATTAGTGGTATCAATGCTGGTCAACCGCTCGTAAGTGCGGGCCGCTTCCGTGTATCGCCGTTCTTTGAAGTAAGACTTGGCGAGTTTGTGATAAAGATCGGCTTGCAAAGAGTCGATTTCAAGCGATTTTTCATATTGCAGAATGCCCATACCCATACTGCCCATCTTGGCGTAAGCATCTCCCAGGCCTTCATAGGCGGTAACATTGTTGGCGTATGCTTCTTTTGCCCAGGTGTAGGCGGCAATTGCCTGTTCCGTTGAATCATTCGCCATGTAAACATTGCCCAACTGCACCAATAGCGCCGCGTTATTGCGAATATTCTTGCGGCCTTTTTTGATCGTGCTGTAGGCCAGATCGAAATCCTTTTTTGCTAATGCCGCTTTTGCAACCACGACGTAACCTGCCGCATCTTTGCCGTTAATATCGATGGCTTTTTGGCCGCCAACCAGGGCCGAATCCGGTTGCGAAGCCTGCAAATGCGCTTCACCAAGCAATGCCCACGCTTCCAGGTCGCGCGGATTTACCGTGGTTGCCTGTCGCAAAGCCTTCAAAGCTTCCTGAGTTTTACCTTGCGTTAATAACTCTCGGGCTTCTGAAACCTTGTTATTTTGACTCAGAGCCGTTGACGCGGCGCTGAGTCCCATGAGCACAATCAAAGTGATTAAGCGTTTCATCACAAGCCTATTGTTGTTTGAGCTGAACCAAACGAACGGGCATGGTTGCAGGAACCAACCCAGCATCTAAAATAATTTTCTGCCCCGGGCCGCTTGCCACAAACGTGATAAAGCCGGTGGCCACGCTCCGGCTGATGGGCCGCCAGTAAAAGTAAACAGGATAATGCAGCGGATACCGTTCCTGATAAATGTGAGCCTGATGCAATGTAACGAATGAAACGGCATTGGTTGAGTCGGCGGCGCCTTCAACCGCCAGAACGCGCAGCGTCGTCGTTGAATCGTGAGGCGCGGGATGGCCCACGCTGTCCGCCAAACAACTCAACGAAACGATGCCAACGGCACGGGAATGCGTCGCGACGTAATGCAGGACTTGATTTTGGCTGGCCGCGAGATGGGTAAGAACCAGATCTTCCTTAAAATCAAAAAAATGCCTCTGCAAAAGCTCATAAGGGCCAGAGTTGCGCCCGGTGAGACTTAACTCGATGGGGCCGAACCATTTGGATTCCGGGATTTCACTCCAATCGGAAGCCTGGCGCAGCAGGATCATCTCGAGCGAACGTCTGGAAATATTGGTAATGGGATTTTTTTGGTGCGTCACAATCGCCAAGGCATCTTCGGCAATGCGAAGATGATTCACCTCGAGCTGGGCCTCATCAACGACCTGCTGTTCCTCCTCGTTGAAGGTCCGATCAATAACGATTGCACTCACGCTGTCATTGAGCAAATGCACAATGGCTTCGCGCGTCGAGGTCGCATTTAACTCGACTTTTCCCTTGGGATAAAGACTGTGAAATTGTTCCGCTTCCCGCTGCATCAAGCGGAAGTGGGAATCATTCACCAATAGTGAAACATAGCCGCGCGTCGGATTTTCCGTTTCTTCAACCGAACATCCGACGATCCCGGCGAGCAGGACGCCGCATAGAAAGATCTTCTTCATCGCTATCTTCAGATCGCGCTGCTTGAAAGCGCATCATCACCAAACGATAAACGCCCATCAACACCGCCACAATACCAAACATCACTCGCAATTGAATCGGCACATAGTCCGGCACAAGCGCCCAATCGGGGAAGAGTAACCCGATAAAGATGGCAAGGCCGAATCCCAGCGTCACCGCGACGACGGTGTAAGCGAGGATATTTGCAAGTTTCGGCCTTGACACGCTTTATTTCCCTGAAAGCTTAAACCGGAAGGGGATGGAAATCCAAACCGCGACCGGGCCATTCTGTTGCAAGGCAGGCGTAAAAACCCACTGCGTCGCCGCATCAATGGCCGGCTGGTTAAAAATCTCTGCGTCGCTTTTTTGCACAACGGCTTTGCGAACTTTACCTTCCTTGTCGACCCAAACCTTGAGCCAAACCGTGCCTTCCAATCCGGCTTTGCGGGCGATTTCAGGATAGGTTGGGCTGGGCTTCTTGATCGCTACCGGTTCTTTTTCAAAGGGCACGAAATCCGGCGGCGGGCCGTCTTCTTCGATTTGAATGTCTTGCTCAAAAACAACTTCACCGCCAGTGCCCGTGCCTTCTCCAATCGGACCCACGGCCTGCGCCAACTCTTCTTGCGAGGCGAAGGTTTGTTCGGGACTGACTTCTGCATCCGGAACCGGAATCGGAATACCAACGCTTGGGCGCACGGCCGGCGCAGACACCGAAATGGCCGGCGCAGCAGCGCTTTGATTGGTGAGAGAAGGCGGCGGCCCGAGTTCGCTATACTTCATGATGCGAACCGTCACCATCGGCTCTTCTTCTTCCGGAAACAACAGCGGAATCACATAATAGGCGCCCAAGGCCCCGGCATGCAGCAGCGCGGCGATGATGAGTCCGGTAGTCGCATACTTCTTGTAATTCTTGACCAACTCCGGGGCGCCGTAGGGAAAAAGTTGTTCTAAAATTGCAACTTCTGAAAGTGCAGCCATAGCTGTCTCCCTGAGTTACGGCCCGGCAGCCTGAATCGGCGGCCCGGCATATCCGGCTTTTTCTAATATCTTCTGATCGTCGGGAATCATCGGGGCGATACTGAATCGGGTGATGTTGGCAAGGTTCAACTCATCAATGATGTCAACCAGGTAAATGTATTGCCCCTCCCGATGCACTTTAATGAGGGTGATCAGCTTCGGGTTGGCGTTGCTGCGCTCTACCATCAGCGAGCGAAATTTTGCCAGGGCCTTCACCTTTTTGTCCACATCCTTAAGCTCATCACCCGCCACCACCACTTCCGGCACATCGTTTCCCATACTGCAATAAACGGTGCCATCTGGGACGATGCGCACGGTCATCAGATTCGATTCCGCCACATCGACCTTGGATTCATCCGGCGGGAGGTTGATTTCCATGGTTTGCGGCTTGCTGAACACCGTCGTCAGCATGAAAAATGTGAGCAGGAGGAAGGCAATATCCACCATCGGCGTCATGTCAATACGGATGCCAAGGCGGCGTTTTTTCTTGTGCTTTTTTCCAGCCCGTGCATGACTTCTGGATTCACCAGTTTCGACAGCAGCCATAGTGAAACTCCGTCAGGTTCTCTCAATATCCGTCACGAGGTTGAACCGCGTGATTTTGGTTTTTTGCAATGTATCCATGACGTCCTCGATGGTGCCGTACGGAGCGGAGCGATCAGCCTTGACGACGGTACGGAGTTTGGGATTTTTGACGCGCGCGTCAATCAGCAGGCGCGCGAGTGTTTCTTTATCCGCAACTTCCGTGCTCAGCTTCAAGCGGAACTCCGGGCCAAAGACGGCCATGCGCAATTGCTGCGAGTCCAGGCCAAGGAAAATCTTACCTTCCTCGTTTACCGACACGGTCATCACGTCCGTTTCCGGCAATTTGATCACCGAATGCGAGCTGGGAATAACCACGCTCACATCCTCCGGCGGACGGAATTGGGTGGTCAACATGAAAAAGGTTAGCAGCAAAAATGCCACGTCCACCATGGGAGTCATGTCGATCTTGATGCCGATTCGACCTTTTTTAATCTTGGGCATAGTCTTGACGCCTCACGTTTGCTTATTCTTTCGAGCGTGTTGCCAGGGTTTGCACGATGGAGTAGCTCGCCTCGTCAATCATGTAGGTGAAATTGTCAACGCGCGTGGTGAAAACGTTGTAGAACACGATGCCCAAAATTGCCGCGAAGATGCCGCCGGCCGTGTTGATCAAGGCTTCCGAGATACCCAGCGAAAGCTGCACGGCGTCCGGCACACCGGCTTGCGCCAGCGCTTTGAACGCGCGAATCATGCCGATAACCGTGCCGAACAAACCGACCATCGTGGCGATGGAGGCAATGGTGGAAAGCACGACCAGGTTTTTCTCGAGCAGCGGCACTTCGAGCAGCATGGCCTCTTCGATCGCATGCTGCACGTCGGCCATCATTTCTTTTTGCTCTTTTACCTTGCCACTCTCTTTCAATTCTTTGTAGCGCGCCAAACCATTGCGAATAACGTTTGCCAGCGAGCCGCGTTGGCGATCGCACGCTTCAATGGCGCCGTCGATGTTACCCGCGTGAATCTCTTGCTGGATTTTTTTCAAAAAGACCGTCATGGCGGTGCGGCCTTTGGCGCGATTCAACGACAACAACCGCTCAAAAATGAAGGTGACGACCATGATGGTCAACGCAATCAAAACCGAAACCACCGGGCCACCATCCCGGATGAACTTGGGCAATTGCGTATAGATGGCATAACCGATAATCATGGAGATGACAACGACTGCCATGGTGAAGAAGCCTTGCTTCATGTGCAGACCTCCGCTTGGATGTTTGGTTGGAAAATCAGTGAGTTAAAAATTCATAATCGCCGCGTCACGCGTCTCTTCCACATCGAAGACGCTCGTGAGTTTGGTAATCACAAAAACGTTTTGCACGCTTTTACCCATGTTGCACAACTTGATTTTCCCCTGGCCCTTGGTGTACATGGCATGCAGGCCGACCAGCGCTCCGATGCCGGTACTGTTGATGTACGTCACCCCGCCCAGATCCACCACGAGCTTACGATTGCCTTGCTCGAATAGATCTTTGGCCTTCTCTTTCAACTCATCCGTCTCTTTGCCGCCGATAATCGACCCGCGCGGCTCCAGCACGGCTACTTCTAAATTGTTCAGAGTTGTTACTTTAACTGACATAGGAATCCTCGCGAAAAGAGGTTTATCCGTTCGGCCTTGCGCCATCAGCGCGTTAAATTTTTTTAATCTCTTTTACGCAAAGCCGGTGCCAGTGAATCCCGGAAGCATTGCAGCTCTAACGTTATGATTTTTTGAGAGTGATATTGCAACCCACGTGTGACATTGTTTGAAAAATGCAATAGTATTTTCGATCACGCCGATCTTGGACTACCTAATTGTTTAAATTTCTAAACAGATAAGTCATCTTGCATTTTGCAAGGTGAGCATGTCACCGTAAAATCCAAGAAACTAATACTTTGAAAAAGTGGTGGACAAAGAGTTCGCTAAAACGAAACAACATGAATTGTCAGCGTGAAGCAAATCTGCTTCACAATTCTGTCGCAGGGGAACCGCGGTATGGCAGGATGAGGTTGGATATATTTTCTAGAAAACGGCGCTGCCGCAATCACAAATCAAACTTCTTTCGCTTGCGCCAAAGCGTGGCAGGATCGATGCCGAGAATCTTTGCGGCCTCATCGTAATCTTTCGCATGTTGCAGCACGCGCTTGACATGCAATTTTTCGATCTCTTCCAGAGAAAGCTCGTGTTGCGGCTTGTCGCGCGCAGAACGAACCTCCTCGGGCAGATGCGTCAATTCGATGAGATGGTTTTTGGTGAGCAACACCGCGCGTTCGATGACATTTTCAAGCTCACGCACGTTGCCGCTCCAGCGGTAGGCGCGCAGCGCTTGCAACGCCTCCGGCGAGATTTCGAGAACTTTATCGGGTGAGAATTTATTGAGGAAATGCTGAATCAACAGCGGAATGTCTTCCGGGCGGTCGCGCAGCGGCGTCAGCTTCAAACGCATGGTATTCAAGCGATAAAACAAATCTTCGCGAAAAGCGCCTTCTTTGAGCGCTTCATCCAGGTTGCGGTTGGTCGCTGCAATCACACGCACGTCCACCTGCGTGGTTTTGCTTTCGCCCACGCGCTCGAATTCCTTGTTCTGTAGCACGCGCAGCAGTTTTGCTTGAATCGCGGGCGATAGCTCGGCGATTTCATCGAGAAAAATCGTGCCCCCGTCTGCCAGCGCGAAGCGGCCCTGGCGGTCTTTCACCGCGCCGGTGAACGCGCCCTTGACATGGCCGAACAGCTCGCTTTCCAGCAGGTTTTCCGGCAACGCGGCGCAATTGATTTTGATGAACGGCTTGCCGGACCGCGGGCTTTTTTGATAAATGAGCTGCGCCACCAGTTCCTTGCCGGTGCCGCTCTCGCCCTCGATCAACACGCTGATGTTGCTCTCGGCGACGCGGCCGCCAAGCTCGAGCATGTCGAGCATCTCGCGATTGCGCGTCACAAATTCGCCGGTGCCGCGCGACGCGGCAACCTGTTCGCGCAGTTCGCGAACTTCACGCGACAGCTCGTGATGCTCCCAGGCTTTTTGCGCAAAGATTTGCAGTTCTTTGTAATCGAACGGCTTTTCGAGATAATGATAAGCGCCTTTTTTAACGGTTTCGATGGCGCTGTCAATCGAGCCGTGCGCCGTGATGATGACTACCGTGGTCTCCGGCGAATGGCGTTTAATCTCCGCCAATATCTCCATGCCGTCCATTGGCCCCATTTTCAGATCCACAAAGGCGAGATCAAAGCGTTCTTGCTGCAAAACTTCCAGCACTTCTTGCGGCTTCGAAATCAACCGCGTCTGAAAGCCGATCGCGTCGAAACAAATTCCCATGGTTTTTAGAATATTCGTCTCGTCATCGACGACCAGGACTTTGGGGCGAATTTCAGGCATAGTCAACAACAAAAATGAAGCATGTTATTCGATTATTAGAGGGCAAAACTGTAGCGCCATTGGCTCACACGCTCAGCCTTCCGGCAGCTCCGGCGCAACGGGAATGGTAAAATTGAACTTGCTGCCCACCCCCACTTCGCTTTCCACCCAAATTTTGCCGCCGTGCGCCTCGATCACTTCCTTTGCAATCGCCAATCCCAAACCAACGCTGCCCGGCGTCGCATCTGTAGGCTCTTTCACCTGCACGAATTTTTCGAAAATCGTATCCAGGGCGGCTGCCGGAATGCCACGGCCCGTGTCTGCCACGCACACTTGAATGACGCCATTGTTGCGCTCGGCGCTGATCGTCACGTTGCCGTGCGCCGGCGTGTAGCGCAGCGCATTGCTGACGAGATTGTTGATCACCCAGGAGAGTTTCTCCTGATCGCCCGGCACTTCCGGCAATGCCGGCGCGAGCGCAATATTGAGACTGACTTCTTTTTCTTCGAACAACAGCCGCAGCGGCCGCAATGCGTGTTCGAGCAAACCCGGAAGGTTGAGAGACTCGCTCTTGATCTTATATCGCCCGGATTCCAGGCGCAGGAGATCGAGCAGCTCGCGCACCAGTTTCTTCAGGCGTTCACAATCATCTTTGGCGGCGTTCAGCAGCTCATGCTGGCGCGCGTTCATCTTTCCCAACACTTCCTGCGACAGAATATCGATCGTCATGTTGATCGCCGTCAACGGCGTGCGGAACTCATGAGACACGGTTGCCATGAATTCCGATTTCATTTGATCGAGATTCTTGAAGCGCGTCACATCCTGCAACAGCGTCACCACGCCCTGCACCTGACCCTGCTCATCGGTGATCTTGGTCTGGCGCGGGCGATAATAAAATGTTTTGCCCTCGCGCGCCACCGCCAACAAAAAATCGTTGTGCTCCGGATCACCCTGCTTGTCTTCTTTAACCTCCATGAGTTTGGCCCACAAATCATTGTTCTGCAGCAGGCGCAAGGGCTGGCCCTGCCAGCTCGCGCCTTGCACGCCAATCATGGTCGCCGCCGCCTCATTCATCAAAAGAATGCTGCTGTTTTCGTCGGTGACGATGATGGGGTCAGCGATGCTTTCGACGATGGTTTCGGATTTTTTCTTTTCCGCGATCAATTGGTGGATGTTCAACTCTTCGTAGCTGCGCAGCCGTTCCGTCATTTTGTTGAACTCGCGGCTCAACTCGCCGATTTCGTCTTCGGTTTGGATGTCGATTTTCTGGTTCAAATTGCCTTCGCCAATGCGCCGCACGGTTTGCGTGAGCTTCTTCAGCGGTTTGAGAATAGAGCCGGTGAATTGCAAACTGCCGAGGATGCTGAGCAAAATCGCGATGACCAGGGCAACGATCACGACTTGCGTGGCCTGGCCGGTAATGTCTTTCGCGCGGCGATCCATGCTGCTGATGGCTTCTTGATTCGTTTCCAGCAGCGTTTTGCAATATCGATTGATTTTGACCAGGCTGGGTTCGATCTCGGCGCGCTGGAAGGCGCGCAACTTCGCGAAGGGTTGCCGCTTTTGCACCATGTGATGCAACGAGTCTGAGACGGCAAGAAAATGCCGGTAGGCAAAAATGATGCTATCCAACAAGGCGTGTTCGGAGGGCGAAGTAATAACGCTGTTCGTTTGCTCGAACCATTGCAAGAACTCGTCGCGATTGGTATTGAACACCGCCAACGGCAACTCCAAGCTGCGGTTGGCGTCGTAAACCACCAGCGAGCGTTCTTCGCTGCGCTCGGTGTTGAACAACACCAGCGTGGAGTCGCCGCTTTGCACCAGCATGGCGAGCAGCGCGTTCTCTTGATTGTCGAGCGCCTTCAGCATGTTTTCCGCGGCGAGCACGTTCTCGTAGTTCTGCTTCAAAATGCCGCCCACCGAATTGCTCAATTGCGAAAAATCGTGCACCGCGAAAATGCTCGTGACCAGAATGATGGCCAGCAGCACGACGTAACCCGTCGCAATTTTGTAACGCAGACCTCGCATAGGGAAAATCTTCGTTTGTAACCTCGATTCGGACTCAAAGATAATCGAATGAATCGGTG
>SZPB01000077.1 GCA_030263535.1 Cytophagia bacterium CHB2 | reverse complement strand
AGTCTTGACATCGCCGCGTTGATCGATGTCGCGCGATTCAGCGAAACCACCCGCCGGGTGCGCCAATTTGTGCTTGCCCGCCGCGAGAAATATCCGGAACTTTTCAAAAGCGCACAACAGTTGACCAGCCTGCAAGAACACGAACGCGCGCTCGAAAACGCCCTGCATTTTACCGAAGGCACAGTGAAAGATTCCGCCAGCCCGGTGCTGGCGCGCTTGCGTAAAGACATCACCCGCGCGCTTGCCGAAGTGCGCGAACGCCTGGAACGTATTGCGAAAAAACTCGCGGCGCAGGAGATGCTGCGCGAGCAAATGATTACCTTGCGCGAAGGCCGTCTTGTGCTGATGCTGAAAGACGAATATCGCCGCAGCGTTCCCGGACTGGTACACGATCACTCCGCCAGCGGCCGCACGGTTTTTCTCGAACCGATGGAATCGGTGGAAATCAACAATCGCGTGCGCGAGCTGCAAAGCGCCGAACGCGAGGAAATCGAGCGTATTTTAATGATGCTCTCTGAACGGTTACGGCAGGTTTTACCGGCGCTCGAAACCAATCACACGATCATGATCGCGCTTGACGTGATTCATGCCAAGGCCAAATTCTCGCGCGAGTTGGGCGCGTCTGCGCCGCAAGTCCAGCCGGAGGCCAAACTCAAACTGCTCGAGGCGCGCCATCCGCTGTTGCTGCTGAAGAACGAGAACCGCGGTAAAGTTATCCCGCTGAATTTGGAGCTGGGTTTCACCGCGCCCGCCGCGCCGCAACCCCTGCACACGCTGCTCATCAGCGGCCCTAATGCCGGCGGCAAAACCGTGGCGCTTAAAACCGTGGGCCTGCTCGCGCTGATGACGCGCTGCGGTTTGCATATTCCCGCTTCGCCTGACAGCGAAGTGCCGTTGTTCGAAAATATTTTCGTCAACATTGGCGACCGCCAGTCGATTGAAGACGATCTTTCGACCTTCACCTCGCACGCCAAGCGGCTTGTTGAAATTCTGCGTCATGCGCAAACCGGCGACCTCGTGCTCGTCGATGAAATCGGCGCGGGCACTGATCCCGAAGCGGGCGCTGCGCTGGCTGTCGCAATTTTGCAGGAATTGAATGCGCGTAGATGCCTGACGATCGTGACCACGCATCATGGCGCATTGAAGACGTTTGCGCAAAATGAGCCGGGCGTGAGCAATGGCTCGATGGCGTTTGATCAAGAGACGCTCACGCCGACGTATCACTTTCGGCCCGGTTTGCCGGGCGCGAGTTATGCCTTCGAGATTGCCGCGCGCATGGGCATGGCGCGTCCGGTGATTGAGGCTGCGCGCAACCTGGTGGGCGTGGAGAAAGTCAATGTCGAAGAATTGCTCAATGAGCTGCAAAACAAGCTGGCACAGCAGCAGCAGATCAACGAGAAACTCCAACTCGAAGAAACGCGCTTGCGCGGTTTGCAAAAATTGTATGAAGAGCGCGAGCGGCAGTTGAAGGCGCAGGTGCAGGAGATCAAAAAGAAGGCGCACGCCGAAGCCGAAGCGCTGCTGCAAAATGCCAATGCCATCATCGAAAATGCCGTGCGCGAGATTCGCGAAACAAACGCCGCGCGCGAGGCCATCAAATCTGCCAAAGAAAATCTGGCTGCGGTGCGTGAACACGTCGAGCGGGAAACGCGCGCCGCGGAGTTGCCCGCGCCGGCTGCCGAAGAGCCGGCCATATCCAAATTTGAAATCGGCATGCCGGTGAAATGGCTGAAACAAAATGCCCGGGCCACCGTGCTGGAATTGCCGGATTCCACCAACAAAGTCTTGATTGCCGCCGGCGTGTTGCGCGCGCGTGTGCCGGCAGCAGAATTGCGCGCGGTTACCGAGAACACAAAAACCGAAGCCGGCTCGCTTCCGCAAGCAAGTGTGCACGAGGCTGCGCGCCACGCGGAAATCGATCTGCGCGGGATGCGGGTCGAAGAAGCTCTGGCCATGGTTGACAAGTTTTTGGATGATGCCTTGCTTGCGGGTTGGAATGAAGTCCGGCTGATTCACGGCAAAGGCACGGGCGCGCTGCGGCAGAGTATTACCGAATATCTCAAAACCTTGCCGCATGTGAAAAGCGCGCGCATGGGCCAGTTCGGCGAAGGCGATATTGGCGTGACCGTCGTGGAACTGGCGTAAGAGAAAGCGGATCATCCGTCGGAATTGTGTGAATCATGAATACCACCAACGAACAACTCCTGCAAATCGCCGGTGAGGCCGCAGATATTGCGGGGCAGATTTTGCTTGCGCGCTGGCGCGACCGGCTGGCGCTGCAAATTGATCACAAAGCAGAAGCCGATTTCGTTACCGAAGTGGATCGAAAATCCGAGCAGGCGATTGTGGCGCACATTCTTCAACATTTCCCGCAGCATAAAATCTTTGCAGAAGAAGGCGGCAAATCGGGCTTTGCTGCCGCGGAGATCGAATGGATTATCGACCCGCTCGACGGCACGTCCAACTATATTCACGGCGTGCCGTGTTTCGCCGTTTCAATTGCCGCGCGGCAAGCCGGTGAAATAGTCGCGGGCGTCGTGTTCGATCCTCTGCGCCAGGAAAAATTCACCGCAATGCGCGGCGCAGGCGCTTTTCGTAACGGAAGAAAATTACAGGTTTCCAGCAGCACGCGCTTGCAAGATTGCTTGATCGCCACCGGTTTTCCGTTCCGCGACAAGCGACTTGTTCCGCCGTATTTACGCATGTTCAATGCGTTTTTCGAACAGGCGCGGGACTTGCGCCGCATGGGCGCGGCAAGCCTTGATCTGGCCTACGTCGCTGCCGGCGTCTTTGACGGCTTTTGGGAATATATTTTGAATCCCTGGGATTTTGCCGCGGGTGTGTTGTTGATTGAAGAAGCGGGCGGCAAAGTGAGTGGTTTCACGTCACATGAAAATTTTTGGGAAACCGGAAATGTCGTGGCCAGCAACGGCAGGGTGCATGAGTTGATGCAGCGTATTGTCGCAGAGAATGGCGGCAGGTATTGATCTTTTAATCGTTGCGAGCGTACGTTCACATTCATTTGCCGGAATATTTTTATTTGTCATTCAGTAGGGAGCTTGTGAAGTACCCGGGCTAGTGGACTGTCACCTTAATTTGTAGAAGTACCCGCTCGAAATGTCAGATGAATCTTGTGAAGTACTCGGCATAATGCCTGCAACTTCACCAGTCCCCTTCTGGATGACATACAGTGTGGGATATACTTTTCAAGGTAACAGCACACCAGGCTCACATGATCCCTGCCATGACACGGTGAAGAAGGGCGCTGTTTTCAGTAGCATGTTCGCAATTCTGCCGGTTGAAATTGTTTGCGCCGTGAATTTGTTGATTTGGATGTTCATCAAAAATGATCGCCCCTTACCGCATTGTCGGCCGCATCAAAGGCCTGCTTTTTGTCGCCGCCCTCGTGATTATCGTTACGTTGCTGTGGCACACGCAAAACATCGTCAACGGCCTGCGGCAAGAGGCGCGTAACATTATTTTGTTTTACGCGCAGTTGCATGCGCGCGTGGTGAATGATCCCGGCGACAGCGATCTCAATTTCATTTTTGATGTGATCATCAATCGCACGGATTTTCCCATCATTCTCGCAGCGCCGGACGGCGAGCCAATCGGATGGGAGGGCATCGACGTGCCGCAAGATTCCATCTACTCTGAAACCAGCCGCCGGCAGGTACGCGAAATCATGGCCGCGATGAAACGCGAAGTCGATCCCGTGCCCATCACCTATCAAGATCAAGTCAGCGGCAAAGTCGATACGCTCAATTATCTTTATTATGGCGATTCCCGGCTCATTCAACAATTGCAGCGCCTGCCGTTCATTGCCCTCAGTGTGATCGGCTTGTTTATTCTCGTCGGCTTTCTTGGGTTCAACAGCATTCGTCGCGGTGAGCAGCAATTTATCTGGGTGGGCATGTCGAAGGAAACCGCGCACCAGCTCGGCACCCCGATTTCCTCGCTGCTGGGTTGGATCGAGTTGCTCAAAAGCCAGATCACGGCCAACGGCGGTCACGATACCATCAAGGAAATGGAACGCGATGTCGAGCGTTTGAACAAGGTGGCTTCGCGTTTCTCGCAAATCGGATCGCGCGCCGACTTGAAAGAACAGGATCTCGCGGCGATTGTGGAAGATGTGGTCAAATACTTCCGCAACCGTTTGCCGCAGATGCGGCGCGCCGTAAAGATCGAGATTAAAAAAGAAGCGTTGCCGCCAGTACCGTTGAATCGCGATTTGTTCGAATGGGTGCTGGAAAATTTAATCAAGAACGCCATCGACGCCATTGAGAATGATCACGGCGAAATTACGATTTTCCTGCATGCGACCACGCACAAGCGCAAACACGCGCTCATCGATATCAGCGACAACGGCAAGGGCATCGAGCCTGCCGACCGCAAAAACATTTTTCGCCCGGGATTCAGCACCAAAAAACGCGGCTGGGGCTTGGGCTTGAGCCTGGCCAAACGCATCGTGGAAGAATACCATCGCGGCAAGCTTTTCGTCAAGGAATCGCGCGTCGGCGAGGGCACGACTATGCGAATTATGCTATGATTTTCGCGGCGTTCAGCAATAAACAAGGCTGTCGAGCGATGGCCAACATCACGAATCGCGCATGATTCCGCCATAAACAAGGCGTGACTGAGCATTATAAAACCTGAATGTAAATTCTCAAGCAAACCAACGTAGAATTTTGGCGATGACAAACTCCCAATCTTCCCTTCAAAAAACGGCGCCTCGCTGGCGCATTTGGCTGCGGCGCATACTCATGACCCTGGGAATTCTGATTATCGTAGTGATCTTCTTTGTCATTCCCTTTGGGCTTTCGTGGTTGCTCACCCACGCAAAATCGCGCCCGCTCAAATATGAAGTCGTGGCCACGCCGGAAGATTTTGGGGTTGCCTATCAAACCGTCAAATTCACGGCAAGCGACGGCACCCCGCTCAGCGGCTGGTGGTTGCCGGCAGATTCTTCTTCCGCTGTTCTGATTTATTGTCACGGTTTGTTTCGTTCAAAGCTTGAGATGGTCGAGCGCGCCTGCCATTTTCGCAAGCTCGGCTATGCCGGCCTGGTGCTGGATTTTCGGCGGCATGGCGACAGCGGCGGCGAGCTGTGCAGCATGGGTTATCTCGAACGCCTTGACGTTTTGGCTGCCATCAATTTCGTGCGCGATAGCCTGCAGATCAAAAAGCCGATTGTTGCGTTTGCCGTTTCCATGGGCACGGCTGCCAGCATGCTCGCCGCGGCAGAATCACCGGAGATTGCCGGGTTGATTCTCGATAGCTGTTTCCTTTCGTTTGAAAATACTATCGCGCATCATGCCAAGCTGTTTTTCGGTTTGCCGCGTTTTCCACTGGCGGATGAAATCATCCTCTTCACGCGCATGCTGGTGGGTTTTGATAACGAAGATTTTGACATGCTGATCGCGCTCGATAAGATCGGCGACCGGCCGCTGCTGTTTATCGCGGGCGACAAGGACGAGCGCATGCCGCTGGCGATACAGCAACAGCTTTACGATCACGCCAAAAGCACACGCAAAAAATTTGTACAGGTCGCCGGCGCGCGTCACGGCGCTGCTTTTCGTACTGATCAGGCACTGTATGAAAAAGAAGTTCTAGATTTTCTTGCCGCGCATTTTGGGCAAAACACGCCGGGGGCTGCTGCTCAAGCTTCACTCGAGGCGACAAGCAGATAGGGAAGGATTTCACGGGAGATTGCGGGGCTACGCCAATTAGCTCTTCAAGGTTAGAATAAAATTCTGAAAGTGTTTCGCCCACTGAAATGAAATCCCACTGAAAAGGCTTTTTCTTTCTGTGGCAGTTCCAGTTCTGTGGACGAAGTTTTCAAAGCTGCTCGAAACACCTCGATTTTCAGCTTGTCTGAAAATCGGTGTAGGCATTTATATGATGAATGATTAGCGCCGGTGACGTTGAAGTTTTGCAACAGATCTCCGAAGCCGAGGTTGCTCTCCATTTTTCCCTCGAATCAATTGAACCTCTTTCATCATTTGCCAGATAGCGGCTATGCGCGTTTCCGCATCATTTCGGCAAACTTACGATGATATGTTCGCGCGATCGCACGGGAGGCGATAAACATCTTGACTCAAGCAGGCGGCTTATCTATATTGCTTTCCGAAATTGCAGCAGCAATAGGTGTTGTAACAATTTTGACATAAATTCACCTCTCTTACCGATACGTGGAACGTTGTGAAGCCGATGAATCGTGAAAATGGTGCGCCTCGCCCCAGCATGAAAAACTCGCTGTGGGGCAACATCTTCAAACGCAAAAACAATTCCGAAGAAGATATTCTGAGCACGCTGCGGCAAGTGCCGTTATTCGCCAACATGACCGACGGCGAGCTGCGCGAATTCGAAAAGCTTATTCATCAACGCCAATTCAAGGCCGGCGAAACGATTTTCTGGGAGGGCGAGCCGGGCGTGGGCATGTACATCATTCAACGCGGCGCGGTGACGATTTGCAAGCACAGCCGCAACGAGGTGCGTGAAACGTTGGTGGTGTTGCACGACGGCGAATTTTTTGGCGAACTTGCCCTGCTCGACGAAAGCCCGCGTTCCGCCTCCGCGATTGCCGAAGCGCCCTCGCAAATCATCGGTTTGTTTCGCCCGGATTTGTTCGGCCTGCTCGAACGCAAGCCGCGCCTCGGAAACAAATTCCTCTTCCAATTGGCGCTCATCATCGGCGAACGACTGAAGCAAACCAATTCCGAAATCCAAAATCTGCGCGCTCAGCTTGACCGGTCGGATGTAATCGTATGACGCCGGCGAAAGATGCTGCAAAAATCGCGCGGGAGCCGATCTTCCGGCCGCAGCGGCCGCAACCTCCCAAAACTGCGCCAGTGTTATCCGGTCTGCCGCCGGTCGACACCAAGATGGTGCTGGTGGTGGATCGCAAGCTGTTGCGCCGCATTTTTCATTGGGGTGTGGCGCTGGCTTTTTTTGCCGGTTTGATCTGGCTGTTGCCGCGCGTGACGCCCGTCCTGTCCATGCTGGCCACAGCGTTGCTGCTCACGGCTGTGCTGGATCCCCTCGTCACGTTTCTTGAGAATCGCGATGTGCCCCGCCTGACCGGCATCCTCTCTGTTTTCGTTTTGTTGATTTTACTCAGCGTCATTCTGGTGCGCATTCTGGCGCCGGTGATTTCTCAGGAAATTGCGTCGCTCGGCGCGGCCACGGATGCGCAAGCCTCGGTGGAAATCATCGACCGCCTTAAAACCGATCTTGCGGACAAGATTCCGTTGTTGCGCATCCCGGCCATCGACGAGAAGCTGGGTCTGCAATTGCAAGGCATGCTCACCCATTTCATGCAGAATGCATTCGATTTTATGCTCGGCCTGTTCTCTGCCGCGCCCAACGCCGTGTTGGTGGCTTTCATGGTTTTCTTTCTGCTTAAAGACGGTCGCCGCCTCAAGAAAGTATTGATCGCCGGCGTTCCCAATCGTTACTTCGAGATGGCGCTGCTCATCCTCCATAAAATGACCGAACAACTAAGCCGCTATTTGCAAGGCCAGATGGTGGTGGCTGCCGCGGTTGCGGCGCTGTCGATTCTCGCGCTCTATCTCTTGCAAGTGCCGTATTTTTTCTTCATCGGCATACTCGCGGGCATTGCGAACATCATTCCGTATTTCGGCCCGATCGTAGGCGCCGTGCCGGCGATTGCCATCGCGCTGATTCACACTGGCTCATTCAATCTCGTGCTGGCCATTGTTATCGCGTTCGCGGCGATTCAATTGATCGAGAATATTTTCATATCGCCATATGTCACGACGCGCAGCGTGGAGCTGCATCCGCTCGCCATTATCGTCGTCATATTGATCGGCGGCAGCTTGCTGGGCATGTGGGGCATGCTGCTGGCCGTGCCGGTGGCGAGTATTATGAAGGTGACGGTGCAACTCATTGTGTGGGGTGTGAAGAATTATCGGCTGAGTGAGTGAAGTTAGGTTATATTGATCAACGATCAAGGTAGACGATGGTTCCTTCTATACTCAGTACTATTGTCATCGAGGCCGTCTTTGAGTTGCTGGGCAGTGTTACGACTGCGGCGCTCACCAATGCAACCAAAAAACTTTTGCAGAAATTGCGGACTTCAAAAGGCCAATTGCAAGAAGATTTTAACCAAGCCTTATCCGTTACCATGTCGCGTCTTGAAAAGGAATATGACGCACATGTTCGACTATTTCAGTTTCTGAATTGTATCGGCCAACATTACACTTCTCCCGAAGCTCATGAGCTTTTTACAGAGGCAGCGAGTGCTTATCTGTTCCGGAACTATTGGAGTCGCAACCATCTACCTGAGTTACTTGACAGATTTGCCCAGAACTGTACTTTACCGAGCTCAGACTATCGTTGGCAACAAGCAGATGAGGATTTTTCTGAGTTTTTTCGTCATCTCGAAATGGAACTTGCGCAAAGCAGCCAAGATTGGCGAGAATTACTCAGTTATCAACGCTTGCGAGAGATTTCGTCTGCAACATTTAATCTTTCCAGCGACACTTCACAAATCGTTAAGCATTTAGAAGTTTTAGTAGCCGCCCTTGCTCCCCCGCCTCCAAATATTAACACCCTGCGGAACATTTACCTGAATCATCTTCTGAATCGTTTTGGTGAAATAGACTTTCGGGGCATAGCCCAGATAAAAAATATTGTAAAACTACCATTACGTAACATTTTTGTACCTCTTTCCGGCATGTTAGACACTGAAGAAAACGCAATCCAAAAGTTACAAGAATTTGAAAAAATGGAGGATATAGAGGGGTTGGCGCGTATTCAAATTGAAAAACAAAAACGTATTCTTCTACACCAATTGGTGCGTGAAAATCCTTATCTTGTAATACTTGGAGATCCCGGCTCAGGCAAAAGCACAACATTAAAATACATTTCACTTCTTTTTGCGACGAATGAGTCAGAAAGCTATATTGGCTTAGGATCCCAGTATTTGCCCATTTTCTTGCCAATCTCAGCCTATGCCCAAGCGCTTACCCGGCACAATATGATAACATTGCAATCTTTTATACCGAAGTATTATCAAGAACGCCATAGCCTTCCTGATCTTAGCATACTCTTCAACCATGCCTTCGAGAACAGTTATGCACTCGTTTTGCTTGATGGCCTTGATGAAGTTCAAAATTGGGAAATCCGATTGGCGATTTTAAGGCAAGTAGAGAATGACATGCTCAAGAGTTATCCTCTCAATCGTTTTATTTTTACTTCACGCCTAGCTGGCTATGATCGTGCTAGACTCGGACCCCCTTTCCGCCATTGTACGGTATTACCTTTTAATGATGATGAGGTGTGCCGTTTTGTCCATCAATGGAGCTTAGCATTTGAAATGGCTGGGGTTAATAAAGAAGCTGATATCCAACTACAAGCCCGGCAGTACTCTGATAGTTTAATTGAAACTATTTTTGCTATGCCAGAAGTTAAACGTCTTGCCGTTAATCCATTGATGATTACAATTCTCGCACTGATTCATCATCAAAACGTTCGTTTACCAGAGCGTCGAGTGGATTTGTATAAACTTTGTGTACAAGCACTGGCTGAAACTTGGAATAAAATACGTTCAGAAAATGCAATTGGTTGCCCATTGGATTTGTACTTAGGCAATCAACGTATTGATGAACGTTTGGTTGTCGAAATACTTGGGCCGGTGGCCTTATGGATGCATGAAACAACCTCTGGTGGATTAGTTGACCGCAGTGATCTACGCGATCAAATAGCGAAGTACTTACCTTTGGAAAACAACAATCTCATTAGTCGTAAACACGCCGCAGATGATTTTTTGAGGATTATGGTTGAAAGTTGTGGATTGCTGCAGGAAAAAGGTGAAAATCTCTTTGGCTTTTTACATCTAACATTTGAAGAATATTTAGCGGGTCGTGCCTTAATGGAAAGTGAAAGCATAGATCGCGATACTTGGTTGCAAAAAAATGGAAATCGTGAGAATTGGAAAGAAGTCATACGGTTAGCAGTTGGGGGCGCATATAGTCGAGATGCGTCAAATATGCTTGAAAAAATTCTAACCATGCCAGAGTGCAATCGTGCTGGCTATCAGGCTCTTCTTGCCGGCGAATGCCTTCTGGATTTAAATTTCCAAGTTAAGGCAAAGCAAAAAGTCTTACAAAGCTTGCTCGCAATATTTGACGCAAAAGAGGTTGGTGCAAACTATCGGGTTAAGGCAGGAGAAATCCTTAATCGCCTTGGAGATCCTCGGAATTTAGATGAACTCATTGAAATACCGGGTGGAGAATCTCTGATAGGCATTACTGAAAGTGAATTAATATGGATTGAACAAAAATATGGTACGCATTCCCGTAAATTATTTGAAAACGCCTTGCCACAACATGTCATTGATGTGCCTTCATTTTTTGTTAGCAAATACCCGGTGACTCATCGACTTTTTCGTGATTTCGTTACAAGTGGCGGCTACCATGAGATCAGATGGTGGGGTTTTTCTACGGAAGCAGAAAGATTTCGCAGAAGTTTAAAAGAAAAGCATCCTGTTTCTCGACTTGATCCTCGCTGGAACGTTGATAACTTACCCGTACTAGGGGTGAGTTGGTATGAGGCTGTGGCATTCTGTAATTGGCTTACATACAAATGGCGTAACGAGGGAAAGCTGGATCAAAACGAATATGTTCGGTTACCAACAGAAGCAGAATGGGAAAAAGCTGCAAGTTGGAGTTGGTATAAACAAATCAAGCTTTTCTTTCCCTGGGGCAATGAATATGATGATATGTTGATTAATTTTGAAAGAATGGTCGAGCGTAACCTGCCGGTTGGTGCTTATCCAGATGATAGCCCCTACGGTGTGCGAGACATGGTTAACAATATTTGGGAATGGTGTCAAAGCGAATATCGAGAGTATCCCTATCACTTTGATTATCGAGAAAATCTGTCAGGGCAAAAATTTCGCATATTGCGCGGTGGCGTATGGAGTCTTTATCCTGTTAATACCGCATGCGCAATCCGTTACTTTGAGGGGGCTGATATGCGAGACAGCGCTTTTGGGTTTCGTTATGTAAAAAATTCAAAGTGATTGACTTTATTTGTCCTTTCTTTTAAGGACGATTCAAACTTAGAAAAAGATTTTAACTTTTTTTTCAACGGATTGAAGAACCCAACCGATAAAATCTCAACCGTTGGGTTTTTCAATCCGTTGAAAAATTTGGGGACTACCCGAAGGGCCAAGTTTTTAGCTTGTCTGAAAGACTTGTTTGGGCCATTGCAAGTGAAATCTTTGCTTTTTCAACAAAGGATTCGAAATCAAACGTTCAAATTCAAAGCAAAATTTGGATTTTGTGTTTCGAATTTTCGGTGTCCGGCTTATGTCGTTTCGGAAGAGTCTTCTTGAGCATGCGTCAAAATATAAAAATAATGAGAATAGCCAGTGCGAGACAAGATTCCTGCGGAATGACGAGGTCCAGGCGATACAATTTCAAATGGCTGAACTCGTGCGCGGCAGTTTTCGTTTTGTTCCTTTTTTTCAACTGCGCCAAAACCGGTTCGCCCCCGGGCGGGCCGGTGGATGACATTCCCCCCCGGATTCTCAGCACCGCTCCCGAATCGGATGCCACGCGTGTCAGCCGCGCTACCCGGCTCTCGTTTACCTTCAGTGAACCTCTCAATCGCAAAAGTTTTGAAGACGCGATCTTCATTACTCCCAACCCCGCGCGCTCCGAAGAAGATGCGGAATTGCAATTCAAGTGGCGCGGCAAAACGGTGGATGTCATTTTACCGGATTCTCTGCGCGAACAGCGCACGTATGTCGTAACCGTTGGCACCGGCGTACGCGACCGGCACGGCGTCAACATGAAAGAATCGTTTGCGCTGGCATTTTCCACCGGCGACACGCTCGATCGCGGCGAAATCAAGGGCCGCATTTTCGATGATAAAGCCGCAGGCCTGTTGGTGATGGCTTATATTCTGACGGAGGGACAGGAGCCCAACCCCGCCAAAACAGCGGCAGATTACTACACGCAGGTGGGCGAGGCAAAAACTTTTTCACTGTCCTATCTTGCGCCCGGGCGTTACCGCGTATTTGCTCTGCAAGATCGCGACGGCGACCGGTTGTACACGCGCGGCGACGAGTTGATTGGCATCGCGACCAACGATGTTATCATTGATCAAAATTATCGCAACAATCTGGCGCTGCGCTTTCGATTGATGCAAGAAGACACACTTGCGCCCGCGCTCTCAGCCGTGACCGCCATTTCAGCCAATCAAGTCGAATGGCGTTTTGACGAGGCGGTGTCGCCGCATTCCTCCAAATGGATGAATCGTTTGAAGATTTTTGAGAAAGAAACACAGCAGCCGTTGCCGGTGTTTGCGGCGTATCCACATCCGCTCAACGGCGCGCAAATCCTTGCTCTCACAGCGCCGATGCAAGCCATGCCTTATTTCGCAACAGCGGATTCGCTTCTTGATGACGCCGGTCTCATGATTGATTCCGCACGTGGCGCGATAGATTTTGAGGGCGCGGCGCAACCGGACACGATTCGCCCGCGTCTCGTCAAGATTTCAATTGCCGATAGCACGCGCGATCTTAGTCTCGATGCGCCGATCGTTCTGTTTTTTTCGGAAATGATGAAAACCGACAGCGCCTTTTCTCCATTAGTCGTGCAAGACACCAGCGGGGCGCGTGCCGCTGGCGCTGCCGAGTGGGTGAATCCACTGCAATTTCGCTTTTCGCCGCAACCGAACTGGAAAAGCCGTTGCCGCTATGAGATTAAAATCAATGCTGACTCGCTGTTTGACTGGAACGGCAATGCGCTGTTTGATACGACCAGGCAAATCACCTTTTGGACGTTGAACGCGGATACGCTGGCCTCGATCAGCGGCGCGATTGCAGACGCGGATTCAACGGCCAGCGGCCTTATTCATCTCAAAGCCCGGCAGTTTGACAGCAAGATCGAATACAGCACCACGGCAAGCGCGCCGGGCGGATATTCGTTTCCCGGCATTTTGCCCGGGCTGTATGAGATCAGCGGCTTCCGCGATGCGAATCATAACGGCCGCTTCGATGCCGGCATGCCGTTTCCCTTCGCGCCGGCGGAACGCTATCATGTTTGGCCCGATACAATAAAAGTGCGCTCACGCTGGCCGAACGAAGGAAACGATTTGGTGTTGCCGTGACCGGGTGTTTGTAGCTAAAATGCATTGGCAGGTGTGTGTTTCACATGTTCTTCGGGCCGTCTTGTGAGCAAGCGATGCGGCAATTGCAATGTGGTTTATCTAAAGAAAGGCAGACATGGTTCATTTTTATTATGCTGGTGACTCCCGCATGCGCTGTGAAGATGTGTCAATTGTAACGTTGGCGCAAAAAATAGAAACCCCGTTCTATCTCTACAGCCGTCGCACCTACCGCGAAAATTTCCACGAGATTGATGCGGCGTTTGGTGCGCAGCGCCATTGCATTTGTTATGCCCTGAAGGCGAATTCGAATCCCGATATTTTGCGCGATTTTGCCGCGTGGGGTGCGGGCGCAGATGTCGTCTCCGCCGGCGAATTGCAGCTTGCGCTCAAGGCCGGTATTCCTGCCAGCCGCATTGTCTTTGCAGGCGTCGGCAAACGCGACGACGAAATTCTCGCGGGTCTGCAGGCGGGCATTCGCGGCTTCAATGTCGAATCCGACGCTGAGCTGGCGGTGATTAACGACATCGCGCGCCAGCAAAATTGTGTTGCACCGGTGGCCTTGCGCATAAATCCGAACATTGACATTCACGGCCACCCGTATATTTCCACGGGCCGGCAGGCGGATAAATTCGGCATCGAATTGCCGCGCGCGCAAGCATTACTAACCGAGATCAAAAATATTTCCCATGTTCGTCTCGCGGGCTTGCACATGCACATCGGCTCGCAAATCGTTGAAACCGCTTCTTTCGCAAGCGTCGGCAAAGTCATGGCTGAACTTGCGGCGCAAGCCATCGCGCTGGGGCATCGCCTGGATTATCTCGATCTCGGCGGCGGCCTGGGCGTGATTTATGAAAATGCTTTGCGCCTTGCTCCGAACACCGAGCCGGCGGCGGGTTTGGCGCTTTCGCCGGCGGAAGTCGCGCGACTATTAATGGCGCCGCTCAAAGATTTTGACAGCGAGATCTTATTCGAGCCGGGCCGCGCGCTCGTGGCCTCCAGCAGCGCGTTGATTACACGCGTGTTGTATACCAAGGAAGCGCAGGGCAAGAAATTTGTAATCGTCGATGCCGGTATGTCGGATTTGATCCGGCCGAGTTTGTATCAAGCGCATCACCAAATCGCGCCGGTAGATTTGATGCCGGGCAAGATGCAAACCTACGATGTCGTCGGCCCGATTTGCGAATCCGGAGATTTTTTGGGGAAGGACAGGATGTTGCCGCTGATGCGGCGCGGAGATCTGCTGGCGGTGATGACGGCGGGCGCTTACGGTTTTTCACTCAGTTCGAACTACAATGCGCGCCCGCGCCCCGCGGAAGTGATTGTTGACGGCGATGAAATACATGTTTCGCGCCCGCGGCAAAAGCTCGAGACGATTTGGGAAGCTTGAACAAAGCGTGTGAATCGTTTAACCGCCAACGAACTCCCGCCATAAACCGATTTGATTTTATGCGGGAGTTTGTTTTTGCAGACAAACACGCTTGGTGCGATATTGTTTCTTTCGCGCGGCGGGCTACAACAGAAAAAATCATTCTCTCGGCGGCGGAACGCCGTCATCCCCGGGTCCGATAACGCGCGCGGTGGTGAAGCCCTTTTCATGAACCTGTTTTAGGGTGCGGCGCGCACGCCCGCGCGTGGCATACACCCCAACGCAGACACGCCATTCGTCGCCATATAAATAAACCATATTATTGATGCGTTGCATGCGCAGTTGAAAGGAGAGATGGTCGGCGTCGAGCTGGTTGTCAAAGGCATTGACCAGCACGGAATAGCCGTGCTCGCCGAGCGGGCTTTTCGGCGGTTCAATGTCATCCGGCAAGGGTTCGCGCGGCCGGCCAGGCTGGCTGGGTATTGTTGGCTCAGGCCCGCCCACCGAGACGCCATCGCGCACGGAGGGGGGATTTTGTCCGCGTTCCGTGCAGGCAACTAGAAAAATCAAACTAACCACCAACCCAACTTTCAAAAAAGTGGATTTTGCAAAGCAAGATGTTGAAATCATACTGATCCTATCGCTGTTTGGATTCGCGGCATGGGGCGTCCTTGTCTCCCGGTTTGCGAACCCGCGCTTTTTCATAGCCAAACTCATTGATCAAAACATTACGCATTTTTTCCGCCGGGCCTTGTTCCCAGTAGCGTCCCACCGATACGACCCAACAGCCATTGCTCTGCGGATAACAATAATTGTGAATGCGCTGCTCGCGCAGCTTTTGCGAGCGCCCCAGTGCTCTTACTTCGCTGTCAAAAACGCCGACGATGACGGTATATTCATCTGGTCCGGGCAGGCCTTGTGTGTAAACAGGTTGCTGACATCCAACACCGGAGGGCGGCTGCGGCGGGCAGTCCTTGCACGGGTCGGCGGGGGGGGCATGGGGAGGAGGATCGGTCACACATATACATGAGTTGCCAAAACCAACAAGCAACGCAATCATCAATACGGCAAAAAGCGGCTTAGAATTCATGTCCTTCCGGCTCGATGATTTCCCAAATCCCTTTGATTTAACGGAATTTAATTAAAAATTCACCCGTACGCAATATCATTCTCGGTTTACGCCTTGTTTTTTGCGCTTGTCACACGACACAATAGTTGACATTGCATGTGCGTCTGCCTATTTTGTGTCATGTCTGTGGCTCCGTTGACGTCGATCATCATTCCGACCTACAATCGCGCTGCTTTTTTGCGAGAAGCAATCGCTTCCGTATTGGCGCAAAGCGCGCGCGATTTTGAGTTATTGATCGTTGACGATGGCTCGACCGACGACACCGCGAAAATGTGTGCGGCGTTTGGCGGACAAATTCACTACATTTCTCAGGCGCATCGCGGCGTGTCTGCCGCACGCAATCATGGCATCCGGCTGGCGCGCGGCCGCCTCATCACCTTTCTGGATTCGGATGATTTGTGGACGCCGCACAAACTCGCGCAGCAGCTCGCGTGGATGCAACAGCATTCCGGCATGCTGCTGTGTTACACCAACGAAATCTGGATTCGCCACGGGCGGCGGGTAAATCAGAAGTTGATTCACCGCAAATACGGCGGCTGGATTTATCCGTATTGCCTGCCGCGGTGCATCATCAGCCCCTCCTCCGTGTTGATGCGCCGCGAGTTATTCGAAGAGATTGGCGTATTCGATGAGAATCTGCCGGTTTGTGAGGATTATGATTTATGGCTGCGGGTCGCCGCGCGCGTCGAAGTCGGTTTTATCGACGAACCATTGATCATTAAACGCGGCGGGCACGGCGACCAACTCTCACAAAGCGAGTGGGGGAGCGACCGTTATCGCGTTGCCGCTTTGTTGAAAATGCTGGCGGACGATCGGCTGAACGGCGAATGGCGCAAAGCAACGCTTGCAATGTTGTCGCAAAAATGCCAAATTCTGTCCCAGGGTTTTGCCAAGCGCAGCAAACTGGCTGAAGCGGCATATTATGAAGAATTGCGCAGGCGGCATTCCTGATACCTATTTTAGCTAAATGTTGGAATCTTTGATCAAGGCGACGAGGCGCAACATGATCCAAATTCGTGAAATCTTGATTCCCACCGATTTTGCCGAACCGCCAAGCGCGGCGCTCGGGCATGCCGCGATGCTTGCCGAGCGTTTCGATGCGCGGCTCACGATGTTGCACGTGTTGACGGAAAAGACCGCCGCGGCGCAGCCGAAATTTCCCGAGCTGGATCCGGAGCGTGACGAGCTGGAAGAATTCGCCGAAGGTGAGATCACCGAACGCTTCGGTCTCGCGCCGTTGCAGCGTTTGCGCGTGCGCCGCGAGTTGCGCCAAAACGCGCATCCCGGCGAAGAGATAATCCGTTTTGCCGCCGATCATCACATCGACTTGATCGTTGCCGGCACGCACGGCCGCAGTGGCCTGAGCCATTTAATTATGGGCAGCATTGCAGAAGATTTGATGCGTGATGCCGGTTGCCCGGTGCTGGTGGCGCGCACACCGACAGCTGAGGCGGTCGAGGTGATGCCGTATCTCAAGATTCTTGCGCCGGTGGATTTCTCGCCGGATAGCGCCAAAGCCCTGCGTTATGCCGTTGCCCTGGCGCATTTATTCGACGCGCATTTGCAGGTTTTGCATGTGATTGATGTGCCGGTGTATCCCGCGCATTATACCATCAATATCGATCTCGCCGAACAATTCAATCAAGATTTTACGGCGCAGTCGCATCAAGAAATGGAGCGTTTGCTGGGCGAATTCGAGTCGCGGCCGCGCCGTTATCAAACACACGTGCTCACCGGACGGCCGTATCACGAGATCGTCACCTTTGCGGATGCCAATGAAATTGATTTGATCGTGATGGGAACACGCGGCCTGAGCCGGCTGCAGGATTTCTTTCTTGGCGGCAATACCGCCCGCGTCATCCGGCACGCGCCCTGTCCCGTGCTGGCGGTGAAATTGCACGAACGGGATGTTGTGCAATGAATAAAATAATTCATCTCGTAGGTGGTTATTTTAAGAAGGCATTCTTCCGTGGGACATCCCGCAGGGCGTTTGTGAAGCTTTGCGCTCAGCCCCCGGCTTTTTCAGATTTTCTGGCAATCTTTTCATCGGCAAACAAAAACCGTAGCATCTGATAAAGGAGATGATCATGCAATACGGCACTGTCAAAAAATGGGATCCCGCCAAAGGCTTTGGCTTCATTACCAGCGATGACGATGAGGATTTGTTCGTGCACGCGAATGATTTGGACGCGGGCGTGCCCGGCCGCCAGCTCAAGCCCGGCCAACGCGTCGGATTTGATGTTCAGCGTGAAATGAAGGGTGATCGCGCCGTGCGTGTGCGGCTGATGAGATAAGATTTTTGCCTGACCACCCTGGAAAAAATGCGCCGGTCTGAAAATACTCCTGACCGACGTTGATTGAGATGGAGGGAACTCTTGAGCCGTTAAGGCAACCGCCAGGCCATTGCAGGAGCATTATGCCCCCAATACGGTGTTTTGAACGGACATGAATCAGCGTTAAGTGCGCCGATTCATGTCCTTTTCATTTGGGCGCGCGCGTTTCAATGAAGCATCTTGCATCGTCGAGCTGCCCAACGACGGGTTTCGCATTCGGCGATTACGGCGGTAAAAATCAATCCAGAGCCACGCCAACAGCCCACCGAGCAGCAAACAGCCGAGCGCGAGAATCAACAGCGCTTGTGTCGTCATATTGCCTCAATTCAAATTTGCGCGCAAACGTTCCACGGCCTGCCGCGCGAGCGAGTAATCCGGCCGCACCGCCAGCGCGCGTTCATAACACACCAGCGCCAGCGGCCAAAGCAATTTGCGTTCGTAAATCAAGCCGAGATTGGCATGAGGAAATTCGCGATTTTCATAGCGCAGCGCGTCCACGGCGCTTTTGAGCCACGGAATAGCGTCGTCAATCTGGCCTTTTTCGATAAGATACACGCCAATGTCGTTGTAGGGATTGCCGAAGTCGGGATCGAGTTTGATTGCGCGCCGGCATTCAGCAATTGCCTCATCCAGGCGCCCCATCATGCTGTAGGTCCAGCCGAGAAACGTGTGCGCCTCGGCCGTTGGCTCGATTTCAAGCGATCTTTTGTAGTGCGCGATGGCTTGCTCCAAGTTGCCGCGCATTTGCATTTGATAGGCCATGCGAAAAAATCGCAAGGCCTCGTCTCTCAGTCGTTCCATAGGTTGAAATCGAAATAAAAATTCGGAATCGGTTCGGCGCACAGGGCGTGTAATGCGTCTTCGACATATGCGCGTCGACGCATGCCCAGCAATACCGCGTGCAGACCCTCGCTTTGCAGGAGCACGCGCAAGGCTTTCTGTGATAAAGCCGGCGTCGTTGCCAATGCGGGCGCGAGATGGTCGAGCTGCACCGCAATTTTTTCTGACGCTTCGGCAACGCTCGCGCTGTGTTGCTGCGCCAGCGTCGTGAGCACGGCGTGCAGCGCCGAACGAAACTCTGCCTCCCACCTTTGCCAAAGCGCCGCATTGTTACTCAGATGGCGCAAATAATCTAACGCACGCTCGCTTTGCGGTTCGATCAAGTACTGTCGAACGTAATCCCAATGCGCCCAATTGCGAAACGCATGCAAACCGCCGGCGAGCTGCGCGGCATAATCGAATATGTGATCATGATTTTGCAGGCGATGGGTGAATTCAAGCTCGGGACAAATGCGTGCGGCAAAGTCGCGTTCGACCGCGGCAAGTTGTTGCGGGAAAATTTCTTCCGCTTGTTGTGATGAAATGGTCTCAAAGGAAGCCAGGCGCGTCATGCTGCCGCTGCGCATCGCGTTTAGCGGGCGATTCGCCAGTGTTGCGAGATTTTGGGCGCGCGCAAATTCCAACACCGTTTGTGCGCCCGCGTTTAGATTGCGCTCGCGCATGGCCCCGGTTTCAAAAAGATTGAAGGGAAACTGCACCACGCCAAAATGCGGCGCGAGGCGGGCGGCAATATTCCAAACACGTTCCAGCGAAGTAAATTCCGGATGCGAGGCGGGATGCGGGAGGGTGTTGGAGGAAATGCCGTACCATGAAATTTTACCGCTCTCGACCTGTGTCTCCAAAAATGCGAAAGCTGCGGCCAGTCGGCGATAGTATTCGTCTTTTGCGGCGTTCAGCTCGGCGTGTTGTTTGACGGTGTGCGACAAAAAATACTCGGGATTGTGCAGCAGCAAAACGGCGAGCCGGTCAAGTTGCAGCCGCTCCAGGCTGCGGTCGAGCTGGTCCGCCAGAAAGTCAGGATGCAGGCAATGCCAGCAATTGTCCATATATTTGACCATTTCTGGAAACGGGCGGCCCTCGCGCTCGCGTTGCTGCGCCAGCGCGAGATTCTTGCCCTGCACGTATCCGGCTTTCGAGACGATAACGACTTCGGCGCGGCGAACTTCGCCGGTGGCGATCAACTCTTGCAGAACCTGGCCAACCAGACTCTCGGATTCGCCGTCGCCATAATTCGTCGACGTGTCGATCAAGTTAATTCCGTTGCGCAGGGCGAAGGCAAGCGCTTCGGCATGCGCCGGCGTTACGGCGTCAATGCGGTAACATCCAAAACCGAGGCGGCTAACCTGCCAGCCGGCGCGGCCAAACAAGCACGTCGCATGCTTCGGCAGGCCCATGCGGGTGTGATAAATTTTGGTATCTTGTGGAGTGGCGTGGGGCATGAATGCACTGGCAACCGAGAAGCGAACCTCATCATCAGATATTGTTCACAGTCAAAAAATCCGAAATCCGTGCATTTCAGTATAAATCAGCGGCAAAAAGGCCATTTCTGAAAAGCGAACTTTGCAGATGCCGCGGCGAGTTCACCGCAGCAATAGCAGTTTTTTGCTGGCGGCGGCTTGCGGTGTCTTGATGACATACACATAAA